>CALECF010000068.1 GCA_937948705.1 uncultured Anaerosolibacter sp.
GTTACCGCTTCTTTAATTTTTTATTACAATTTTGTTATTTTTGTGTGGCATAATTCGCTGAAGCTATTGCAATTGTTATTTATTCGTCAGTTTAAGAAATATGCAGTGTGATTTTTTTCACATTCATTTCACAGGTAACAATATTACCACTATGTATCAAAAGTTACCACTTCATTATTTGATAATGCTGTATTTTTCAATTTTTCTCCTTAAAGTTAATCGAGATATACCTAATTCTTGGGCAGTTCGTGAAATATTCCAGTTATTTTGCTTCAAAACTCGATTTATTGTTTCCATTTCTACAGTCTCTAAATTTAGATTGTTACTCCCAATACCCATTACCGTTTTGTCGGTGATCATATTACTATCGCTTACGATATTATGGGGCAAATCATCAATATCAATCCATTCGTTTTCTTGAAAAATAATGATTCTCTCAATGACATTTTTTAATTCTCTTACATTTCCCTTCCACGCATGGGCCTTACAAATCTCCATGGCCGCATCCGTCATACCCCTTATGTTCTTTTCTAGTTGCGTACTATACAGTCGAATAAAAGAATCAATCAGTGGTGGAATATCTTCTATTCGCTCCCGAAGAGGTGTTGTAAAAATAGGTACTACATTTAATCTATAATACAAATCTTCCCTGAAGAATCCACTTTTCACTTCGGCTAAAAGATTCTTATTGGTCGCAGCAATAATGTTGGCATCGAATTCAATTTCTTTCACGCCACCCAATCGTCTAAATTTTTTCTCTTGTAACACTCTCAGCAGTTTTGCTTGCAGCAATATGTCCATATCTCCTATCTCATCAAGAAATAAGGTTCCATCATGAGCTTCTTCAATCAAACCTTTTTTCGATGTTTTGGCCTCTGAAAAAGCGCCTTTTTCATAGCCAAACAATTCACTTTCCTGTAGGTTTTGAGGTATTGCAGCACAGTTTAATGCTATATAGGGTTGACTTTTTCTTATGCCATTATAGTGGATTGCTTTAGCTACAATTTCTTTCCCTGTGCCACTTTCTCCTTGAACGAGAATATATGTGTTATAGGGTAAATTACTTACTTTATGAACGACCTTTTTAATCTCATTAATTTGATCACTTATACCAATAATTTCTGTGAAGTCTTCATTTTGCCCTTGATTCAATTCTCGTTTCATTTTTAAATACTTAACATTGCTTTCAATGGTATCTTTAATTTCTTCAATATTAAAAGGTTTTGTAAAATAATCATTGGCTCCTAGCTTCATGGCCTCCACAGCCAATCTTACCTCGCTTATATAAGTAATCATAATTACAATACAAGTTTCATTTTCCTTTCGGATTCTCCTCAAAACCTCAATGCCATCAATTCCTGGCAATTTAATATCTATTACTGCAATATCAGGATTTACATTGCGAAAAATTTCCAATCCTTCTTCTCCTGAAGCAGCTGTAAAAATTTTTACGCCTGTTTTTGTTAATCCTACCTGTAGTGACAGGCGTATGCTTTTTTCATCATCAATAATTAGTAGCTTCATCTATAATTTCCCCCTCAAAGCAAACGATGAACTCTGTACTATTTCCCTCTTCACTCTTTACAGTGATTGTTCCATTATTGTCTCGAATAATCTTATGCACAATCGATAGGCCTAAGCCTGTACCGTCTTGCTTTGTAGTATAAAATGGATTGAAAATCTGTTCTATCTTATCCTCTGATATACCCTCACCATTATCCAGTATGGAAATGCATAATATCCTTTTGTAGTCCTCTTCTATAGTCTTCACTTCGATCGTTATCTTGCCATTTTCATCAACTGCTTGAATACTATTCTTAAGTAGATTTACAAAGGCTTGCCTCACCGTTGCAGGATCTATTTTTACCAAAGGTACGCTGGAAGAATACATCTTAATAATATTTACATTTTTATTCATAATTTCCGAGTTTAGTATATTTAATGCACTGTTAATCACACCTAGGATATTGGTAGATACGGGTATATTTCTATGGGTTCTTGTAAAATCTAAAAAGTTAATCACAAGATTATTTAGCATATTTACTTCTTCCCTTAAGGCTGTTAATAGTTCATTCCTCAAGTTTTCATCATCCATATGATCCTTTAGCACCTCTAGGAGATTTGACATGCCTGCCAACGGGTTCCCAATCTCATGAATAATAGAAGATGACATTTCCCCAATTGTTTTTAACCGGTCTTCCCGTCGTAAATGCTCCTCTAACACCTTAATCTTCGTCAAGTCTTTAATCAAACATACAGTACTGATTACCTGCCCTTCATCACTATAAACTGGTGACAAGGAGATACTCAGTGGTATGTTCAATCCATCATTTTTCTTAATGATGCACTCCCTTTCCGTTACTGTATTTTCTTCTCCATTGATATAATTCTTAAAAATACCTAGGGGAAGTCCTATATGACTAGACAAGAATTCTAACGGTTTATTAATAAAATACTGGCTTCTATATCCTGTAATCTCCTCTGCTGCAGTATTGAAAATAGAAATTTTATTGTAATAGTCAATCACGATAATACCACTGGCAGCACTTTTTAGAATGCTATTTAGGTATTTTTTAATATCGTATTCCCTTTTGTGAAGGTTTTTTAGCGCCTCCATCTTTAAACTCAGCTCTCTACCCATGTGGTGGAATGCTCTTTCCAGTTCCCCCAATTCGTCTGCTGCCGTGATCTTCAACTCTTTTGTTCCACTGTCAATATCACTACTAAGTCTTCTTACAAAGTTAACCAGGTTATCGATAGGACTAGTGATGGTATGAGCAAAATACATACTTAGTACCAAAACAGATATCAAAACAAATACAATACCAGAGAAAAACTTAGATTTGATTTCCCCCAATTGACCCAATATATATTGTTCATTTTGTTCAACAATTACAAGTCCCTTATAGTTTTGAATCTTATGAAAGGACATATACACTGTATCCAGATCACTCTTATATTCCCCCATACCCTCGGTATATCTCTCCATAATATCAGAAAGTTCTAGTTCCTGTGTCCCTATTTTTACCCGTCTATCAAGTACAACACGATTAGAAATATCGCTAACATTAGGGCTTACCAAAGTAGTGCCATCCATATCCACCACGTAGATTGTTCCATCAAAGGATTGTTGGGTTTTCTTAACAATTTTCTCCAGGCTATCTAGTGGTACTCCGCCACCTATGATACCAATCATTTCTCCAGTTTTAGGATCAATAATTGGTGATACAATGATGATATGGGGCTGGTTTAAGATACTGCTGATAAATACCTTACTAATATAGGTCTCCTTGTGCTTGATAATATGCTGAAAGTATTCCCTTTGTACATAATCTCTTTGATAAATGACGTCGCTATGGGGATTGCTATAGGTGATTTTCCCATCCATTGTCATATAAAACATGAGATCCATCCATTTATAACTGTCATAAATGCGATCAATGCTTGTTTGTATGGACAGCATGTCATTATCGGAAGCATATTTTGCAACATACTCAACTGTATCCTGGGCAGCAACGAGGTATTGGCTAATTTGATCAGCAATCATTTCCGTGATGACTGAATTTTTTTGGATAATTTGATGTTTAATATCTTGCGTAAATATCTCATAGGACATATAACTAGCACCAGCTATGGTAATAATGACCAGAGTAATGATCAAGGTAGGTATTTTAAACTTTAGACTTTTTAAATTGATCATATAATCCTCCAACATTTGACTTCTTTCTATTCATTCTACACGAAATTGACCTCTTCTGCTATACCCTGATGCATAAATAAAAAAGGCAATCCGTGGATTCCCTTCTTTACAAATTCATCATATCCCTAAATTTTTGGGCATTGCTTCTGCTCACAGGTATTTTATCCTTGGGAAATCCTTTCATGGTTATTTGATAAGTACCATGAAACCAATTATCGATTTCTTGAATTTCTTCAAGATTTACTAAAAAGCTGCGGTGACTTCTAAAAAACGAAAAGTTCTTAAGTTTTTCCTCTAGTTCACTTAAGCTTAAATTTGAGATATAATCTCCCTTTTTCGATTTAATCACAGTATTTCGGCCTTCTATGCCTACGAGAATGATCTCCTGAGGGTCTAAAGGAATGTGTTTCCCATTGCTATAGACTGATATCTTCTGAACAACCTTTGGCTTGCTTATATACTTAAGAAGTTCCTCAATATCAACCTTACTGTTACCATGTTCCCTTTTTTGTATACTATGAATACGTTCAATGGTATGATTGAGCCTTTCAACAGAAATGGGCTTCAATAAATAATCAATGGCATTAATCTCAAATGCTTTAATAGCATATTGGTCATAGGCAGTAATGAATACAATGAGTGGATATACTTCCTCTTTAAGCAGTTCACTGGCCACTTCAAATCCACTCATTCCCCTCATTTGAATATCTAAAAATACCACATGGGGTTTTACCTTCTTAATGAGTTCACAGGCTTTTTTCCCATCGTCAGCCTCTCCTACAATTTCGACGTCATTATGTTTTTGAAGCAAATACTTAATCTCTTCACGGGCTGGCGCTTCGTCATCTACCACTATACAGCGCATTGTTTCACCTCCACTAGTATTTTCCTTTTGGAATCACCATCTTTACCGTTGTTCCTAATCCCATTTGACTTGCAATACTTAAACAATACTCCACTCCATATTTCGTCTTCAATCTCTTATTCACATTCATCAGCCCAATGTGGTTTGTATTTTTCTCTTCAGTCAGCACTTCTTGGAGTTTATCTCCATCCATACCAATACCATTATCCTCAACAACCAATTCTATGTACTCCTTTTTCTCAAAGGCCCGGATCACTACAGTGCCTCCTTCTGCTTTATTAAAAATCCCGTGTTTTACTGCATTCTCCACCACAGGCTGAAGAATTAGTGGTGGAATCACACACACAATATTCTCAGGAATCTCGTAAACAATCTTTAGCTTTTCCCCAAACCTTGCCCTCTCTAGGGCTAAATAGGATTCAATATTCTTAATCTCCCGCATCAAATCAATATCGCCGCTCGAAAATTGTAAGCTTTGTCTAAAATAATCGCTCAAATGTATAATAAGATCTCTTGCTTCTTCAGGTTTTGTTCGAATAAAGGATACAATGGTGTTTAATGCATTGAACAAAAAGTGGGGATTGATCTGTGCCTGTAATGCCCGAAGCTCCGCTTTCGCTAATAATTTATTCTGATATTCTAGCTTGCTAAGTTCTATTTGTGTGGAAAATAATTGTGCCAAGCCCAGGGCCAGCTGTATATCTGTACTCGTAATCCCCAATTTATCAGCTTTGTATAATTTTAGTGTTCCGGCCACCTTATCTCTATCAAATAATGGAACAATCACTGCAGATAAAAGTTTACATCCTTTCTCATTGCAATCTATCTCTGCTGGTGTTCGAGCTACCAGATATTCCCCAGAATCAATTACATCTTTCGTAATCTGAGTTAAAATTGGACTACCTGTTAAATGATGATCACTGGCCTCTCCAATGTGGGCAAGAATATTCTCTGTGTCTGTAATTGCAACAGCCGCAACACTTGTCATTTCGTATATAATCTCTGCGGTTCTTTTAATAGAATCCATATTAAAACCACTTCTAAGCACTGGCAATGTTTCATTGGCAATTTTCAGAGCCAAATGTGCCTGGGCGGCACCAATTCGTTCGTGTTCTATGAAAATGTTTTGAGTCATTGCTATAAATATCGAAATACCGGCAGAATTCACAAACACCATGGGAAACCAAATAAGTTTCACTAGATCCAGCGCAACTGGTAATGGCTTTGCCACTAATAATATAATCATCATCTGAATAACCTCTGCTAGAGCACCCAGTGCTAAAGCCCCTAACCAGTTAGTTTTCAAGTTTCTAAACATTCGACTTCCATATCCACCCACAGCACCTTCAACAATCGTAGAGATTGCACAAGCCATAGCAGTAAATCCGCCTACATCAATTGCCCAACGGTGTCCCCCAGCTATGATCCCACCCAATATTCCCACGACGGGCCCTCCTAACCAACCACCAACAAAAACACCAATGACCCTTGAGTTTGCAATGGCTCCATTTACTGGAATACCAGAGTAAGTTCCAATAATACCAAAAACCCCAAACAAAATACCCATAGCAACTTTTTCGAAAGGCGTTATATCTTTTTTCAGAACAAGCTTTTTGAAAATAGCACTTTTTGATAGTAGAAAGGCAAGTATGATAATCATAGCTCCTCTATTCATTAAACTATTCAGTAATTCAATAACCATTTTTCCT
Source organism: uncultured Anaerosolibacter sp. (assembly GCA_937948705.1). The sequence continues at coordinate 6,275 of CALECF010000068.1, forward strand.
ACCTCTTTCATCTAAAATATGCTCCATATCCTATTATACATAAAAAGAAGACAATTCTCAAAATTGTCTTCTTCTCACTATACCTAAATTCTTTTAAACGATAAGTTGCATAACGTAAATGCTCACTGATTAATTTTTATACTTATTTAATTCCCTAATCAAGGTGTCTTCTTCAATGCCATATCGAGAGGCAGCGTAACCTACGCTTTTATACAATACCCCGCCTCATCCAAAGCATCGAATTCCATATTGATTAAAAACTATTTCTGCCTCAGGACTATCGGTTAAAATATCCTTAATCATAGTATCTTTCGTAATCATATAAACACCTCCTATTTATAGGATGAGTTCATTGACTTTTTTGATACAGTCAAAATTTTATATTTTTTTACTTATTATACCTCTTTTTCATTTCTTCTTGGATCTCATCAATACTAATTTCTTTTTCGACCATCAGAACTAACGAATGATATAGAAGATCACTCAACTCTAATATTATTTCTGATTTGATCCCATTTTTTGCACTAATAATCACTTCTCCAGCTTCTTCACTAATCTTCTTTAGAATTTTGTCTACGCCTTTTTCAAATAGATAACTGGTATAAGAACCTTCTTGAGGTTTTATTTTTCTTTTCCTTAATCTTTCAAATATCTTGGGGATGATTTCTAATTTTTCATCTACCTGTAGATCTTGATATAACACTGAGTAAAAACAGCTTTCCTCCCCTGTATGACAAGCATTTCCAAGGGGGTCTACTTGTATAAGCAATGTATCTTTATCACAATCATAGGAAATTCTCTTTACGAACTGATAATTCCCTGATGTTTCCCCTTTGTTCCATAACCGACCCCTGCTTCTGCTATAAAACCATGTCTTTTTTGTTTCAATTGTTTTCGAAAGTGCCTCTCGATTCATGTAGGCAAGCATAAGCACATTTCCACTTGCAGCATCCTGTACAATGGCTGGAAGAAGGTCTTTTTCGTCATATTTTAGTTTTGAAAGGACTTTATCCATTTTAACATCTCCTCACATGAATGCCTTCTTTATAAAGGTAGTTTTTTAGTTCTCTTATACGGATATCTCCATAGTGAAATACAGAGGCTGCCAATGCGGCATCCGCCCTGCCAATTTGTAATACCTGATAGAAATCTTCTCTTTTTCCCGCTCCCCCTGAAGCAATCACAGGAACCTTTACTTCTTCTGAAATCATTTTTGTAATTTCAAGGTCATATCCCTCTCGAATTCCATCAGTATCAATACAGTTTACAACAATTTCACCTGCGCCAAGGGATTCACCTTTTATCGCCCACGTTAAGGCATCTGTTCCAGTATTGACTCTTCCCCCATGGGTATACACAGTCCAGCCTTTGTCGTCAGTTTTTTTCACATCTATAGAAAGTACTACACATTGCCTGCCGAACTTTAATGCCGCTGCAGTGATAAGCTGAGGATTTAAAACTGCTGCTGAATTCACCGAAACCTTGTCTCCACCAGCTCTTAGCACGCGCTTAAAGTCCTCCACAGTGCGAATACCACCCCCTATTGTCAGAGGAATATAGACTTCTTCAGCCGTTCTCTCCACAATCTGAAGAAAAATATCTCTGCTTTCATTACTTGCTGTGATATCATAAAAAACCAATTCATCTGCACCTTCATCATTGTAGTATTTCGCCAGAGTGATCGGATCATTTACATCGGAAAGACCTTGAAACTTTTTACCTTTTACCACCCTGCCTGCATCAACATCTAAGCAAGGAATAATTCTTTTTGTAATCATAAGAGCACCTCTCCTATAGCCTCTAGGGTAACTGCACCTGTATATAGAGCCTTTCCTACAATTGCACCATAGATATCTAGCTTTCTAAGATCTTTTATATGTTGCACAGTCGTTATTCCTCCAGATGCAATAATATTTACCTGAGTTTTTTCTTTTAGTTGTTCTAACTCTTGAAAATTTGGGCCCCTAAGCATACCATCTTTGGCAATATCCGTATAAATAATCGTTTGAATCCCTTTTGCTTCAAGGACTTTGGAAAATTCCAACGCAGATTGACTTAAAGTCTTAGTCCAGCCCTCCACAGCAATGTTTCCCTCGCGAGCATCTAATGAAACAATTATTTGATTTCCAAACTCCTTAACAACCTCATCTACGAAGTCCTTCTCTAGGACTGCTGAGGTCCCAATAATAATTCTGCTGGCTCCTAATTGCAACATATCATCGATAGCATGTAGTGAACGAAAGCCGCCTCCCACCTGAATAGGTATATTCAGCTCTTGAATCATCTCTTTGATGATGGCTCTATTACGACCTAAACCAGATAGTGCACCATCCAAGTCAACAACATGGAGATTCGTCGCTCCTTTTGCTTCCCAAACAGTGGCAACTCCAATAGGGTCATCAAAATATATCTCTTCCTTATCGAATCTCCCTTGTTCTAATCTCACACACTTCCCATCGCGAATATCGATGGCTGGAAAAATAACCATTATATCACCATCTCTCCAAAATTCTTCAATAGTTTTAGACCTGTATCCCCACTTTTCTCTGGATGAAACTGCATACCTACGATATTTCCTTTTCTCACAATAGCTGGAACTTCCACATCATAATCCGTACAAAATAGAATATCTTCTTGTGCATGGGTCTTGAGATAGTATGAGTGGACAAAATATACATACTCTCCATCTTGTATATTGATGCCAAGAGGATCATCCTGCTTTCTCGTAAGTCTATTCCACCCCATGTGGGGTATCTTAAAATTTGATTTAAACTTTACAATTTCACCACTTAATAATCCCAACCCTTCCCATTCCCCATCTTCATAGCTTTTTTCGTATAGGAGTTGCATACCTAAGCATATCCCGAGAATCGGTTTCCTCTTTTCTGCATTTTCCTTTATACATTCCGCCAAGTTACTTTTCTGTAATTGATCCATGGCATCCTTAAATGCACCTACACCAGGAAGTACGATTGCATCACTTTGATCAATGGATTTTCTGTTTGATGTAATCATCGATTTGAAGCCTAGATGTTGAAACGCCTTATCAACACTCTTTAAATTTCCTACACCATAGTCAACAATGGTAATCATCCCTTGCCTCTCCTTTCAGTACTATTTCAAGAATTATAAACACCCCTTGGTCGATAGAACGCCTATTATCCTATTGTCAACAATGCTTGCTTGATCTAGCGCTCTGCCAAAACCCTTAAAAATTGATTCAATCATGTGGTGATTGTTTTTACCATAGATCATGGTCATATGAAGGGTCACTTGCGCTTGGTTTACAAATGCTCTAAAGAATTCTTCAACAAGGGCAACCTCAAACTTACCTATACTTTGCTGTAGAGAGGGTGCATCATAATGTAAATAAGCTCTTCCACTTATATCCATGGAAACACGGGACAGTGCTTCATCCATGGGTGTATAAACTGTTGCATATCTGGTGATTCCTTGTTTGCTGCCCAAAGCCTCTTGAAAAGCACGCCCTAGAACAATGCCCACATCTTCTACAGTATGATGATCATCCACATGGAGATCTCCAATACAGCATAGATTCATATCCATAAAACCTTGTTTGCACATTGTATGCAGCATATGATCAAAGAAACCTATTCCTGTGGCTATATTGGTTCTTCCTCCTCCATCTAATTGAAGGGTCATTTTTATATCCGTTTCGGATGTTTTTCTTTCTATCATAGCCTTTCTCACATCAACCCACCACTTTTCTTATGGTCTCGATCATAAGATCATTTTCATGTCTCGTGCCAATACTGATTCTTACACAATCTCGTAATATCGAATCGTTTCTAAATATACGAATAGCGATTCCATTTTCGTCACAGAAATTGGAGATCTCTTCTGTTCTATCAGACTTCAATAGTACAAAATTCCCTTCTGAAGGAAAAACGCTTACGTTCTTTACTTGTTGTAATTTGGTCAGCATATATGCTCTTTCTAATTTTATAGATTGTATGTATTGTTCCACCTTATCCATATTACGTAGGACTAATCCACCTACGACTTGAGAGAAAGTACTTAAGTTATAGGGCGGTCTTACACGGTTTAAAACCTCTATCGTCGCATTCCCTGCGATACCATATCCGAGACGTATATCAGCCAAACCAAAGGCCTTTGATAGGGTTCTTAAAACAATCAGCCTTTCCCAAACAGCCACATGGTCTACCATGGATTCTCCATAAAATTCATAGTATGCTTCATCTACTACCACCATGGACTCCGTCTTTTCAAGTACTTCTAAAATATTTTCCTTTGAGATGGTCGTACCCGTTGGATTATTAGGATTACATAAAAATATCAGTTTCGCTTTGCATTGGTTTGCCGCTTCTATGATTCCTTCCATATCGACTGTAAATCCTTGGGCTGAAGGGATCTCAATTATATTTCCTCCAGCTATTTTTGTGAAAAAGCTATACATCGAAAAGGTAGGTATATGGGTAACTACAAAATCTCCTTTATCTATAAAGCCCTGAATAATTAATTGAATGATTTCATCGGATCCATTACCACAAATAATATTATCTTCGCTTAAATTCACATATTTAGCCAGGTCTTCCCTTAACTGAAAGCAATCTGTGTCTGGATATCTATTTAACCCCATTTGACCGATAATATCTTTTATTTCATCTTGTATCTCAGCTAAAATATTATATGGGCTCTCATTGGCGTCCAGTCTAATCTTATAACCTTTTTTATTGGGGCTGTAGGGTACTATCTGACGCACTGAGTCCTTTATTAATTTTTTCATTCCCTATCCCTCACCCTTATGGCATTGGCATGGGCAGTTAATCCTTCTTTTTCTGCAAAATAGATCACTTGATCACGGACTTGTTCCAATGCATTTTTATGATAGTAAATAATACTGGACTTCTTAATAAAGTCGTCGACCCCAAGAGGTGAGGAAAACCGTGCTGTACCACCCGTGGGAAGAGTATGGTTAGGACCAGCAAAATAATCACCTAGAGGTTCTGGCGAATGGGCTCCTAAAAAAATTGCACCTGCATTTTTGATTTTTGGTAATCCATCAAATGGTGACTCTATCATTATTTCCAAATGTTCAGGTGCGATCTTGTTCACCAACTGGTACCCGCTCTCTAGACTTTTTACAATGAAAATATATCCATGGTTGTTAAGAGCTTTTTGGATAATTTCTTTTCTATCCAGTAAATCGGCCTGCATTTTCACCTCATATTGTACTTTTTCAGCTAGTGTTCGAGACGTAGTTACCAATATCACACCTGCATCTTCATCATGTTCCGCCTGGGAAAGCAAGTCTGCAGCAATATAAGTGGGATTCGCCTTGTCATCGGCCAGAATACATATTTCACTCGGACCTGCAATCATATCAATATCTACATATCCATACACTTTCTTTTTAGCCCTAGCTACATAGATATTTCCTGGCCCAACAATTTTATCGACAGCTGGTATTGTCCTTGTTCCAAAGGCTAGTGCTCCTATAGCTTGGGCACCGCCAACCTTGTAGATATGGCGTATGCCACACATGTGGGCAGCAGCCAGGACATAGGGATTCATTTTACCCTCTTTATCTGGGGGTGATACCATGATAATAGAATCAACCCCAGCGACCAAAGCAGGAACAGCATTCATCAATACGCTGGAAGGATACACTGCTTTTCCTCCTGGCACATACATACCAACCCGCTCTAAGGGTGTCACCATTTGACCAAGGATAATATTTTCTCCACGATTTGAAAACCATGAGTTCTGCTTCTGCTTTTCGTGATACTCCAATATGTTTTTCTTGGCTTGATTTAATATTGCAATGAATTCTGGCTCAACAATTGCTAGTGCCTCTTGAATCTCATCTTCTGAAACAGTTATATCAGAAAGTACTACCCCATCAAACTTTAATGAATATTCTTGTAATACAGTATCTCCGCCGATTCTAACGTCATTTAAAACTTGATCAACAATTTTGTCAATCTCACTGTATGCAATATCACCTCTCCTAAGATATTTTTCTTCTAAATCATCTAGAGATATGTCATCATAATATATGATTTCCATGTTTAAGCCTCCTCTCTTCTCTGATTCTGTCGTAACTGATCGATCATGTTTTCTATCATCTCTGCCTTCGTTTTTAAACTGGCCTTATTCACAATTAGTCGAGTGCTTATTGGACATATCTCATCCACAATAACTAACCCATTTTCCTTTAGGGTAGTTCCTGTTTCAACAATATCTACCACCATATCAGCTAAACCCATCAAGGGCGCTAATTCCACAGAACCATTTAACTTAATAAGCTCTACAGATCTTCCTTTCTTTTTAAAATATGCTTTGGTTACATTTATATATTTTGTTGCTACGTAGATTTTCCTATGAGCATTCTCTACATAGTCACTTAATGCAGCCAAGACAAATTTGCATTTTCCAAATTCCAAATCCATCATCTCATACACACTGGCCATAGACTCCAATAATGTATCCTTTCCGACGATTCCTATATCTGCCGCCCCTTGTTCCACATAAGTAGGTACATCATCAGCCTTCACAAGTACTAATCTCACTCGTTTTTCCTGATCTATATGAATCAGCTTTCTACTCGTTGAGGAATAGCCGCTAAACTTTATTTCCATTTCTTCCAAGGCTTTAATGGCGGTATCTGCAAGCCTTCCCTTTGCTACAGCTAGGTTTATATATTTTTCCATACAGCCTGCCTCCTAATGGATAGATCCATATCTTTCTCCCATTTCGATGCGTTTCATAAATTCATCGGCCGCCCCACCATATATCATATTATTTTTCAAGCTAATGACTTTCAGCATGGTTCCCTTCAACTCGATAATCTCTTTGATATTTCGAGCGGCAGCGTGACAGATTTGCTCCTTAAGGTTGTCTTTCCAAGCATCCGTTTCCACAATAAATCCCTTTTCCCTTAACTCACTTGCCATCTGATAAGCAGTTTTCCTACTCTCATCTCTATATAATACAAGAAAGTCAGTATAGCATGGCTTGCTTTTTAGATTGTACATGTCTAGCACCTCCATCAATTTGTCTACATTTAATCCAAAACCTACAGCGGGTATCCAACTTCCATTACTCTTTATCAGCTGATCATATCTTCCTCCGCTTAATATGGTTCTTCCATAATCCTGAATATACCCTTTAAAAATAGTACCTGTATAGTAATGCATTGAATTGAGCATACCCAAGTCAATCGTCATATATTTTTCATAGCCATAGTCCTTCACTACGTCATATACACTCTCTAAATTCTTGATGGCATTCTCCATTTCCGTATTGTGAATGAGTTTTTTAGCTTTTGGGAATACCTTATCGGCTGATCCATAAAGATTGGGTACCTCTAATATTGCTTTTCTTACTGAATCCCTTATTCCGTATGGATTTAGCGTGTTTTCAAGCTCCGTGAGATTTTTTTGCTCTATGATATGTTGCAATTGACTTTGTTGATTTTTATGAATATCGCATTCTTTTAATAATTCCCTGCAAAATCCCACATGTCCCAGATCAATTTGGAAACCAGTTACATTGCTCTCAAGTAATATCTTTATGGCAAGTGCAATAGTTTCCCCATCTGCATCCTCCTTTTCATTCCCAAGGAATTCAACACCAGCCTGAACAAACTCCCTTTTCATTCCATTCTGCTTATCATTCATACGAAATATATTGGATAGATAACTATACTTTTGATAACCGCTCTTTCCAACTGCCATGCGGGCTATTGGAATTGTCATATCTGGCCGTAACACCAATATCCTCCCTTTTTGATCTATCAATTTAAACATCTCATCCTTTGATAGGCCTCCCAATGCTGTAAATGTATCATAATACTCAAAGACAGGTGTGGATATCTGCCGATATCCGAAGCTTTTGAAGCTTTTTATTATATTATTGGTGACTTTTTCTATCGCAGCGTGTTCATCGCTATGAACATCCATGACCCCTTCAGGTGTAAAATCTTTTAAACTTTCCATATATCCACCTCTCGCTTTATTGATGTATTGCTTCACCGTGTTAAAGCATAAATTAATAATACTCATTTTTTTTTCTTTTGTCAATAAGGTAATAATCTTTTTTCGAACAAAAAAAAGCCGCTTCTGCATCAAAAGCGACCTGATCAAAATATTTATAGGATTACTTTATCAATGGAAATACGTTTGTCATGATTACATCCGTTACAGTGAAACACGTGGACACATTTATCATATTCTACATCATCGATACGTTGAGTAATACTCATTGGCAGATACGTACTATAATCATCAAAAAAATCTTGAATTGCTCCCGCATTTTCCATTTGTTTCCCACAAGTGGAACATTTAAAAAGGTATGCTACCATTGCATTACATATTGGGCAAACTAGCTCCATTTCTACGCCTCCAATCAAAATTCTCTTCCTTCATATTTTTCGTTGCCCAATAAAAAAAATTCAGTTAAATTTATACAATTTAGTCGACTTTTTCTACCACATGCCCTGTTAACTTAAATTTTTCAATCACCTTTTTAGTAGGTGTTAGCTCAGGCAGCCATAACTGAACTTCTTCCACAAAAGAACTGTTCTGAATGTGAAAATCTCTCACATCATTCCATGCCCTTCTACTCTCTTCCTCCGTCCACTGACGACCATGTATACCCGCTAAGCTAATGTGAAATATAATTTCATCAGGGCTAAAATCACGGACTTGGAACCCGTTTTTCCTTAATCCCTCATGAATATGATGATATATCTCTTTTAACTCCTTGGTCTTTACGATATGAATTGTAATACAATTATAAGGGCAAGGTATATGGCTAAAACCGCTAGCCACCATTTCGAAGGGCTGTACATCCACTAATAGCTCTTTGATAGCATTTCTTATGGCCTGCAGTTCATCTAGATTTTCATAGGAAATTGCCTCTAAGGTAAGGTGAAGCTCAGGCAATTCACTTTGATGTAAATCATATTTATCCCAAAGAAATTTTTGTATCTTTTGGCTACAATATAACAAACCGCCCTTTGGAACCGCAACCAAGTATACTAAGTTTTCCATGGTCATCCTCCGCTTTTTTGTATTGTAAACATATCTATTTTCATTATTATTTAGTCTTCCTTATATTTCAATGCCGCCATTCACTGGCAAAATAGATCTATTATTAATCTTTACCCAATAACACTATTTTAACACTTTACTAACCATATTAACTGTAAAAGCCAAGGATCTCCCTTAGCTTTTTTTACTGCACAGTCTATTTAATGTATCTAATATCTCCTCATTACTCATATGAGAAGCATTCATTGTTACAATATATTTGGAATCACCATACTCTCTCATTTGGCAGGTACTAATGGTCTCCCAAATCTCATCTACTCCTGTGAAAACGATTGCCGAGACATCATGAACTACTTTATAGGATGGAATAATTTCATAACCGTGATTTTCAAGGAGCGCTTTTAAATCCCTTAATGACTCGTCCACAGACACTTTTATTTTTATTGCTTCAGTCACCTTTTTATCTGATTTTGATGCCAAATGGTCAATGACCTCCATAATCTCTTTTTCAGTCAGCTTTGATGCATTCATTGTTAATATGATCTCATTATTTCCAAAATCCATCCATTCTAATGACTTTATTTGCTCCCAGTCTTCATCTACATTCGACATAATAAATACAGATGTTTCTTTACTTACCTCATGATTCGTAATAATTCTATGCCCTCTTGCCTCAAGAGCATCAATAATCTGTGTCAAATCTCCTTGCACAGAAATGGTTAGCTTTCTTCCCATCTTAAAAGCCCCCTTTTATAAATATGCAAAATATTATAAATGTTCTATTAATTATATTTAGACATTTTACTTCTTATCCCTTTATTTATTTTTATAAATCTAAGATTTGTAAAGATATTTTCTTGGTATCAATCTGTCTGCCAAAGACGTCTTAGAGTAATATAAAAATTCAATTGGGAATAAGTATAGATAGTATCCAAGAAGTATCAAATAAAAAGAAGGTGATGTCTTGAAGAAAAACTCATTTTTATATGGAACAATCGTATTAATTATCGTTAACTTCATTGTACGTTTTCTAGGCTTTGCATATAAAATCATATTATCCCGTATGATTGGACCAGAAGGCATTGGATTATTTCATTTAGTGCATCCTATTCTGATGGTATTTATCACATTAACCACCGCTGGGATTCCAGTTGCTGTTTCAAAACTTGTGGCACACTATTTATCTCTAAACAATAAACGGGGATGTAATAGGGTACTAGGCGTTTCCCTCATTCTTGGTCTCATCGTTAGTTCATTTATGTCCATTGCCTTGTTCTATTTTGCCAAGTACATTAGCATGAACATTCTTAAAAACCCCGATTCCTATATCAATGTGGTCGCCCTCATTCCTGCAATTTCCTTGATCACCCTCTCATCAATTTTAAGGGGTTACTATTATGGTCTAAAGGATGTTGGTCCTCCTGGAATGGCCCAAATTCTTGAACAGATATTTCGTGTGGCCTTTGTTGTAGGATTGCTATTTCTTTTAAAACCGAAGACATCCATCCATGCTTCAACAATCGCAATTCTGGGTATATCTTTTGGAGAATTTGCAGGTTTGCTTTGGCTGCTCTTAAAATTTAAGTATTTTGAAGCCCTTAAATTGAGAAAGAATTACCATATACTTCTAGATGGAAGCCTAAATATTTTAGGCAAAATAATATACATATCCATACCGATCACATTGTCAAGAATGATCAGTGTCATCATGCAGTCACTGAATGCTGTGCTAATCCCACAACGCCTACAGGTTATAGGTTATGGTCCACAGGAAGCATTGTCAGCCTTTGGTAAGCTTACAGGCATGGCGATGCCGCTGCTGTTCTTACCGTTCATCGTGACTTCAGCTTTGGTTGTGAATATTATCCCCAATGTCTCTGAGGAAATGGTCCATAAGAATTGGCGAGAAATCAGTTTAAAATCCAATTTAGCGATTCGAATGACCTTACTCGTTTCTGTTCCTTTAACTGCTCTATTTATCTTTTTTGCAGACCCTATTTGCAGATTTATCTATGCCCAGGATGAAGTAGGCAGATATCTTTCCCTATTATCCTATTCAACCATTTTTCTTAGTCTTCACCATACTGTATCAGGCATTCTACATGGTATGGGGAAACAGGTTATGACCACTGTTAATTATTTGATTGGTACTGCATTACAATTAGCATGTACCTATTATCTGGTTGCCAACCCTCAGTTTGGTGTTAATGGCTTTATCATCGGATTTATACTGTCGACCTTTACAATGTTTGTTCTTAATTATTTAGGTTTATGTAGAACAATAACGTTAAAAATTAATGTATTTAATGCATTCTTCAAGCCATTGATGGCAACTATGATCATGATCCTACTTATGGTGAATTCATTTCAGTTGCTTACTTTAACACCACTACATTTCGCTTTACGTGTGATCATCACAATATCTATTGGGTTCGCAAGTTATACTGCTGCTATATTCATTACAGGATGCATTCGCTGGCGGACAATTCAGTATCTATTCAAGTGATAATATGCATAAAGTGTTCATCATTTCTACATAAGTCCTTATAAAAATAGTAGACTGATTTGGAACTAATAATTAGTTCCAAATCAGTCTACTATTTTTCCCAGAATGCCGTTCGCCTCTAAATTCATACCCTAGCCTCAACTAGGTGGGTGTCTTATCCTTTACTTCTGAAGTCCACACATAGGAGGCATTTCATTGATAAAGGAACACAAACTCCCGAATAAATCCTGTAGGTTGAATTTACAGGGCTTCACGAACACCCCAGGTTTTAAATCTACTCTTATTATACATGAATCTTCTACAAATGAAAAGTCTATAAATCTTGCATTTTACCCATTTATTACTGATTATGCTGCGATTTAATGGTTTCATTATAAAATACTTAGATTCTTATATTTTTATATTCGACTAGCAACTTCGTCATAAAGTTGCTAGTCCCCTTACGTTTTAGGAACATATATGTGGCTATACAGCTTCTTCAAGGTTTTCACTAATGATTAGGTCCAGGTCATCTTCATTTAAAGTTTCTTTCTCCAATAGCATCTGAGCAATCTTCTCTAACAGTGAAACATTATTATGCAGAATATTTTTCGTTTCTTCATATAACTGATGAATGGTCTTCTTACATTCATCCAGCATAATACGGTCTATACCCGTATTACTATAATTATTTACCACATCATAATTAAGCAATCCTGTTGATTGATTCATACCAAAACGCTTCATCATAGCTAAGATCGTGGATGTTGCTTTTTCAATATCATTACTCGCACCTGTCGTAATGTTATCCTCTCCTAAGATAATCTCTTCAGCTGCTCTTCCCCCCAGAGATATTCTAATTTGATTCAACATTTCTTTCTTGCTTCTGCACATTTTGTCGGGAGCGATATTCATACTAAACCCGCCAGCTCCTTTGGTGCTTGGAATAATCGTTACTTTGGTCACCCTATTCTCTGGGGCCACTAGTTTTGTAATTAATGCATGTCCAGCTTCGTGGTAAGCAATGAGTTCCCGATCCTCTTGTGAAATCGTACTACGGTCCTTTTTTTCCTCTCCAGCAATTACCGTATAATATGCCTTATCTATATGCTCATGCATGATTTCATCTGTATTCTGCTTTGCTGCCAAAATAGCTGCCTCGTTAAGTAAAGCTTCAAGCTCTGCTCCACTAAAGTATACGGTTTCTTGAGCCAGCCTACCCAAATCTATTCCAGGTGCCATTGGTTTTCTGCTGCTATGCAATTTCAGAATTTGGCGACGTGCATTTACATCTGGTAGACCCACTTCGATTTGTCTATCAAATCTTCCAGGTCGAAGTAAAGCTTCATCTAAAGTATCCAATCTATTCGTAGCTGCTATAATGATGATACCCTCATTCTCATTAAAACCTGACATTTCAGTTAACAAAGCATTTAGTGTTCTATCATTTTCATCGCTGCCATTCATGCCATCCCTTTTTTTACCTAGGGCATCGATTTCATCAATAAAGATTACACATTTTTGGTGTTCCCTTGCTTTCTTAAATAAACTTCTAATTCTCCCCGCACCAAGCCCAGCATATATTTGCACAAAGTCCGAACCAGAAACAGCATAAAAAGGAACCCCTGCTTCACCTGCCAATGCCTTTGCCAATAAGGTTTTACCGGTTCCTGGAGGACCATAAAGGATTACTCCACGAGGAATTCTTGCCCCATATTTCGCATATTTTTCAGGGTTCTGTAGAAAATCTACAAGGTCCATGATACTTTCCTTAGCCTCTTCATTCCCGGCTACACTGGCAAACGTTACTGTGATATCCCCTTGAGGAATCGCCTCCATGTTTGACATCTTATTAAACTCCATGGAAGTTTGTTTTGACGACTGTTTTGACATAAATATAGCCATACCTGCAAAAACCACAATAAATCCAACGAATCCGATGATATTCGTTACTATCGAATTTGCAGTATTCTCCTCAACCTTCACATTGTGCATGAGTAAGGTCTCTTTAAAACTCTCAGTCCTTGGGTTATCCGTAATAAATTCTTTTCCATTCTTGAGCAACCCTTCAAGCTTGGGATCATCTACATAATAAACCGTTTCAACTTTTCCTGCTTTTACCTGATCCAAAAACTCATTGTAATGAAGTACTACAGGCTCAACTTTACCCATAAATTGAAAATAAGCTATACCACACAGTAAGCTTAACAAAAGAACTATCATAACAGTAATTGATATTTTTCTATTCATACGAATTTTCATATCTTTACCCCCTTTTCTGTTATGTACCATCGGGCGTAGTTTACATAATAAGTATTGTACCACACTTTTATATAAAAGAAAAGCCATTTAAGGGTACCCTTAAATGGCTTAAATACTAAATATTGTCACCTTCATACTCCATGACTTCCGTATAAATAAACGTATCAATCACGATTTCTTCAACATCCTCATTTTTCTTTTTCAGCAACCTGAAGATGAAATCTACCATATCAGGAGCCAAATATTTGTAATCCTCGTAAATATTTAAGATTACATGAATGATGGGCTGATGGATGTGATCCAGCATTTGTTGACGAATGTTTTCATCAGGCATTTCTTCACTTAGGAACCCTCTCCATAATGGTTGCTCCATCATCATCTTTCTATTGTTCTCAGGGGAAATATAATGAATATGGGCCTCGCAGACACCTTCCTGGACTCTCGTATTGCTAAATATCCAGGATTGGGAAGCATCTGTAATAAAATGAGCATTCATATGAATAGGTAACCCCTTCAAAACCGTTATATTTTGCTTGGCGATATTTAAAAATTGTATCACTTTCATCATTCCTTTCCTTATCTTTCTTGAAAACATCTCACATTTTTTATAATAAGATTTACAGTTCCGTCACCATTTCTTTTGATTTCAAACTTCATGTTATCCTCATAGTCCTCATATTCCGCCCTTATTTCCACCCCTGTGTCTGTCTTCATTACACGTTTTTTCATTTTCTTTTCTACCCATTTCTTATCGATTTCAAAGTTATCAATAGGCATGCCTTCTTTATGAAAATGTTGTACAAAATTTTGTTGCATATCCATATCATTGCCAAAAACATTCTGAGTAAACTTCTCAATATCAATTTCAGCAGAATCTTTTAAAGAAGTAATCATTTCTGCTCTAACTTCCTGTGCTTTTTCAAAGTCTTCCTTAAGATTTTTTCTTGTCCATTTTTCAGTCAAGTTTTTAAAACTTCTAGTTTTATCGCGGCTATCTATCAATACATCACAGCAAAGAAAATTATTGGCGAAAAAATGAGCTATTTCTGAATCTTCATCTTTACCGTAGCTTTGTTTGTCAAGGACGATCAAATCAAATTCTTCCTCCGTATCAAAGGGTTTAATAAAGGCACATTTTTGTATTTTTTGGCCAATCCCTGGTAATCCAATGGCTTGGGGTAGGATCGATATTCTTAACTGATCGTCAATGAACTCCACATTATGTATAAATGATTTTTTATAATCCATCTTTAGAATACCAATATAGTTTTCCTCATGGGCTGAATACAAACATATAACTAAGTCTGCGGAAGATATTTGATTATTGTTTTTCATAGCCCTGAACATATGTTGCGCAATGATGTGGGAAGATTCTAGGAATCTACTATCGTCCTGAAATATAGCTTGGCAGGCATTTTTTACGGTTGTCATTCCATCCTTAAACTTAGCCTTTTTGTTTTCTTCATCCGCCAAGGATTTTACGATATGCTTCTCTAAAAATTCGTGGATGTCCTCGTCAATTTCTTGTTCAAAGTCCGCTAAAATAGGTGTATCTGCATTTCTATCTAAAACATGAATAATTGCCTTCTTTATGATGACAGCATCAATATTTCTCATTGTTTTGCTCCCTCCCATTCTTCCTGCATTCCAAAACAGATAATAAGATTATACTATAAGATTGGTGAGGTTAAAAGCCAGACCTACTACCAAATGTATTTTACATTTATAAATAATTCATCCTCATTTGATAAAGAATAAAAACATTAGCATAAAGGAGATGATTTTTTGAATACCACAAAGTTGTTAGTTTCCTGTTTTGTATATTTCATCCATAGTATCATCGGAATTATTTTAGCAAGAAAGCATCATGCTTCTATTCTATTAGGCGGAATCTTAGGTTTCCTCTTTATACCGTTTTTTTTCAATCTACTACCTCTCCTATCAAACAGAGGAAATAAAATGAAAAACTCCTAGTATCCTATCATGTCTTTTCAACAAAAAAGGAAGCATTTTCTTGCTTCCTAATGAAATCATTCACTATGATAGTCTCTACTTTTTAAGCATCTTTTGTTTAGATCACTAAAGTTACCATCCGTATCCTGCTAGATAAACTTCAATTGATAAATCTTCTTTTCTTCATCCTTTATCTCACCTACCACTTGATACAATAGGCCAAAACAACTAAAAATATCACCTTTTTCTGCGACGGCTGGTAACGAAATTTCTTCAGCTGGTACCAATTCTTCACATGCAAAACAATAGTAGGTGCGCATTGTTCCTATTCCCCCCTGCAAGCTAGCTTATACTATTGAGAATTCTATACAGGAGACAGCATTCCTTTTCCATGTTGTGAAAATCATATTTCAACATTCTACAAATTTTTCAGGGTATGTTACGATGTCGAAACGTCACAAGTCTATGATGATCCTATCATTAGTAACGGTTATATTTCAATACCTTATCCCATAAAAATATGCCCATACCTATAATCAACATTAATTCAACCATTCTAGCACGAATAAAACTACCTAACAGCATATTTATAGAATTCTTCTGGGGTTTCTTGTATAGATAATCAAGTTCTTCCCTTGTTAATTGCTCCATGAAACCATCCCTCCAGCAACCTATTTATCAACATAATTATACATGATATTACATTTATTTGAAATATGTTGTCGGAAAGTTAGTACTTTATTCCTATGCCTTATTCTAAAATGTTAGATCGTATTTCATAGTTTAGTATATACAGAATCATTCACCCTATCACGACTGTTTGAACTCTATATTCTACTTAACTTTTTAAAAAAATCTTTTTTAAATTCCCTTAAAATACTTATGGAATCATATATATCTAATAACATATCTTTATCATAAACTACATGGATACGCTCTCTTAAAAACTGAATTTCTTGGTTAATAAACTCAATTCCCTGAACGTATGTAGATATATGATGGTTTCCATCGATCATAGATAACACCCCCATATAATTGCCTAGAATATTATTCTACACACGCCCTAAGGAATCCTTCGATTTTTGTATTACATTTCTTACATTTTCATTATAATTATAATGAAAATGTTACACACTGAGTTTTTTTCTTAGCTTTGACAACATATCTACAGTCATTGAAGATAAATTGTATTTTGGATTCCAGCCCCACTCTTCCCTTGCTACGCTGTCATCTAAGGAATTTGGCCATGAGTCTGCTATACTTTGTCGTATAGGATCCACATGATAATCCATAGTAAACCCAGGTATGTGCTTTTTAATCTCAGCAAAAATCCTTTCGGGTGTAAAACTCATGGCTGTTACATTAAACGCATTACGATGAACGAGTTTACTCGGATCTGCTTCCATTAACTGAACGATTGCATCCAACGCATCAGGCATATACATCATATCCATGGCAGTTCCTTCTTTTAAATAGCATGTAAATTTCCCCTTTTGAATTGCATCATAATAGATGTGTACTGCATAATCCGTCGTACCACCTCCAGGCAAAGTTTCATAAGAGACCAAACCAGGATATCGTACGCCTCTCGTATCTACATTAAATTTTTGGTTGTAATAATCACATAACAATTCTCCACTAACCTTCGTAACGCCATACATTGTTGTAGGACGTTGAAGGGTATCTTGAGGGGTTTTATCAGGTGGCGTTGATGGTCCAAAGGCTGCAATTGAACTAGGTGTAAATAAGGCGCACTTTCTTTCCCTTGCAACCTCCAGGGCATTAAATAGTCCATCAACATTTACCTTCCAAGCCAACGTTGGATTGCCTTCTCCCACCGCTGATAATAAAGCTGCCAAGTGGATGATAGTATCGATGTCGTATTTTTTTACTGTTTCTGCAATTTCTTCTGCCTTTAAAACATCTACAATTTCAAATGGCCCTTCTTCCACAATCTTGCTCCCTATTTCCCTGGTCTTGCTGCTAGCAACTACATTGTTTACACCATAGATATTTCTAAGATGTGTCGTTAGCTCTGAACCAATCTGTCCTAAGGCTCCTGTGATTAAAATTTTCTTCATCATTCCACTCCTCCAAATTTTTTTGATGAAATAAAATACACCTGGTATTCATGCTTTCTAACCATATCCTTTTATTAACATATACTATTATTAACAAATACCCAATCATTCATCATTTATGTAGTAGCTTTATAGACAAGATATTGTTATCCCAACAATTTATTTTGGTGATTGTGGGTATTCATAACGTATATAATCTTTGAGCATTCCTGAAACTAGAAAAAAGGAGGTTATTTGTATGTTTAGTACTTTAGATATTATCATTCGTCTTAGTCTTGCATGTTTTCTAGGTGGTTTAATCGGTATTGAAAGGGAAACTGTTAATCGTCCAGCGGGTTTTCGAACTCATATACTGGTTTGTATTGGTTCCACTTTAATCATGTTAGTCAACCTATACCTCTTTCACAGTTTCAGATCCTATGCAAATATTGATCCCGCAAGACTTGGCGCCCAGGTAATCAGCGGTATTGGTTTCCTCGGCGCTGGTACCATCATCAGAGATGGTTCATCTGTTAAGGGTTTAACCACGGCTGCTGGATTATGGGCGGTGGCAGGTATTGGTATTGCCATCGGTAGTGGATTTTATATTGGCGCTATTGCAGCAACTGTCATTGTATTAATAACCCTCATCATTTTTTCTAAGGTTGAAAAAAGCTTCATCCCGCATCTTGATAACGGTAATTCAATTCATGTTATCTCCATTGATAAGCCAGGACAAATTGGAAAAATAGGCACTACCTTAGGTGAATTAAATGTTGCTATTAAAAATATTAATCTGTCCCCCATGGATGATGTTTTTATATCTATCCATCTTCACCTATCCATACCGAGAAAAACCTCTAAATCTACGGTTATCGAGCATTTACTAAGTCTTGAAGGTGTCACCAATGTTGAACTGTCAAAAGGAATATTATAATTCCTCCTTTCTAGCTTTATGATCAAATATGTCAGGATTTATACAATTTTTGGGCATGACTCCTTGAAGAGCTTGAATGATATTTTCTACAGCCATCATTCCCATCTTTAATCTTGTTTCAATTGTAGCAGATCCAATATGTGGTACAATAATCACATTTTCTAATTCAGTCAACCCAGGTGCTAGTTTAGGTTCATTTTCATATACATCTAGACCTGCACCCCAAATCCGTTTCTCTTTCAGCGCATGTACTAGTGCATTTTCGTCAATCACCATTCCCCTTGATGTATTGATCAGAATTGCCGTCTTCTTCATCATATTTAACTCTCTATCTCCAATATAATGTCTTGTTGTTGGTGATAATGGCACATGAATAGAAATGAAGTCAGCCTCTCTCAATAGCGTTTCTTTATCTACAAATACTGCTCCCGCTTCTTCCTCGAACCCTTTATTTGGCTTTGTGCCTGTATACAAAATTTTCATGTCAAAGGCCTTTGCTTTCCTGCCAAAATTACTCCCGATTCGCCCTGCGCCAATAATCCCCAAAGTTTTCCCTGTAATATCTCTTCCTAACAATAGGGTTGGACTCCAAGAGGTGAATTTTCCTTCTCTTGTATATTGATGGCCTTCAGCGATTCTTCTTGCTACGGCAAACAGCAGGGCCCATGCCAAATCAGCAGTAGCATCATCTAATACCCCAGGAGTATTGGTAATGAAGATTCCTCTTTTTGAAGCTGCATCCACATCAATATTATTATACCCTACGGCATAGTTGGCAAAAACCTTACACTGATCGCCGGCGGCATTAAAAACTTCTTCATCAATGCTATTTGTTAATAAACACAATACCCCCTCCTTACCCTTGACACTTTCAAGCAATTCTTTTCGTGTCATCTCACGGTCATAGGGATTTATTTCTACGTCACAGTGCTGCTTTAGTCTTTCTATCGCATCTTCTGGTATTCTACGTGTTATAAGAACTTTAGGTTTAGACAAGATTTTCTCTCCTTCCAACATACCCACTTCATCCATAGAAATTCTTGGTTTATATAGTTTATTATATCAAATTATTTGACCAATTATTGGTTAGCTTACTATTTTCTAGCTTATATGGTTTAAAGTAAAAACTCGGCAAATGGTATAACTCCCTACAAAAAAAGAAGGCTTTCACCTTCCCTTACTTGAAATAGATCGCTAAATTTTTAATATCGTGACTTCATGAGCAGCATATTATCTAAAGCATCTTCTGTACAGATCTCCTCATCAGAAAATAATTGTAGTAGCTGCAAAAGGTTCTCCCTCGTATAAGGAATGTGCCACTGCTTATACTTAGGCACCCAATAACTCCCCTGGATCGTTTTTATTTTCTTGATACGATCTGCTGCATATGCAAAACTAACATACAACACCCGCTCACTCTCTCTTCCAATTTGTATAGACATATCTGTCCTCCATCATATAATGATTAAACCCTACCTAGTTTTATCTTCTTTTGGTATATATTGGTCGCATTTCCTTCCAACAGATTGCAAAACCACATGAGAAGGCAATTGCTTAGATTTGATTTGATACAATTTGCAACCATAAGGAAACGTCACATCCCAGGTGACATAATAAAATTTACAACCAGCACAATGAATCCTGTCCATGTCAGATTCTTTTCCACCCTTCATTTTTTTAGTATATCCTTAATAGCCTTAGCAAGGGCATCATCAGAAACCTTTGCAATCTTATCGTTCTGCTTTCGATATACAATCTCCTGAGTGTTCTTCGTGTCATTCATTGCTATTTTCTTTTCTTGTTTTTCTTTTTTTCCAAACAAAGATTTAAACATCTTCAATATCACCTCACATTGTTTCACTTCGTTTATTCCACAGATAAATGAACAAAAGACACTCTTATACCCTAGCCTTTCTTTTGAAGGTATAAAAGTGTCTATCAAGTCCTAGTTCCGGAGTAATTATTTATTCTTCCATTTCCCAGTTATGGAATACCTCTTGGATATCATCATCATCCTCAAGCATGTCAACCAATCTGTTCATGAACTTAATATGTTCTGCATCTGTCAGTTTCACAGTAGTTTGAGGTATCATGGCTACGTCTGCAGAAACAAATGTATATCCTTTCTCTGCTAAAGCATCTCTTACAGCATACAGGTCTTCTGGAGAAGTAATGATGATATAGCCCCCATCCTCAGAAACAAAATCCTCTGCTCCTGCCTCTAAAGCCTGCTCCATCAACTCATCATCATTGATTTTACCATCAACCTCAATGATGATTTGTCCTTTTCTATCGAACATAAAACCAACACACCCAGTTGTCCCAAGGTTTCCACCATTTTTGTCAAAATAGTATCTCATATTGGCACCTGTTCTATTTCTGTTGTCCGTTAGAGTTTCCACAATGACGGCAATCCCATTGGGGCCATATCCTTCATACACAATGCTTTCAAAGTTGGCACCGTCTAATCCGCCCTCACCCTTTTTAATGGCTCTCTCTATATTATCATTTGGCATATTAATGCCCTTTGCTTTATCAATGGCAGTCTTTAGTGCTGCATTATATTCGGAATCAGCACCACCTTGTCTTGCTGCTACGGTGATTAGTCTTGCATATTTGGTAAATATCTTTGCTCTCTTCGCATCCTGTTTTTCTTTTCGATTGGCTATTGTACCGTGTCTTCCCATATTTCCACTCCTTGTTCTTAAAAGCTTATTAAATCATTGTCATTTTACCATAAAATTTGGTACAAGTAAACAGAGGATGGGGTTCACTTCTTTCTGCTAAGAAGTATATGAACGGTAGGATCATTGAATAACTTTTCTGCCACTTGATGGATTTCATCCCCATGGATGTATTCTAGTTCCTTCATATCTTCAATAAAAGCATCAATTCTTTTGTCCGAGATTTTCTGATGAAGCACATAGTTACCTAAGCTCTCCGAATTCTCCAAAATAGATGCCACAGCTGTTTTAAGAACCTTTTTCATAAGATGAACCGTTCTCTCATCAAAACTGATCTCCCTACTCTTAATCTTCTCTATGCAATCATCAATTGCATCTCGTGCTTCCTGAATATCCTCTTCACTTACTGCTGTGTAAATATATAATGCTTTTATGGCCTCAGTCGTATTGATCTCTGAATAAATATCGTATGAAAGTCCTTTTTCCTCTCTTAATGCCTGAAAAAGAATAGAGTTAGCACTTTCACCTAGCTTATAGTTTAAAATTTCTAATGCAAGTTCTTCTCTTCTGGAGAATTCGTGGAAAGTATACAAATAAATGAGGGTACTCTGTTCAATGTTTGCCTTGTAAGATGTCTTTACAACCCTCCTATTTCTTTCAACCGCTACATTTTTAGGAGCCTTTTCCATTGGTACCCATTGAGCAAAATGGCTTTCTATCATTGCCTTAACTTCTTCATGGGATAACGACGAAACGATGGTAATGATACATTGATTAGGGATATAATGTGTGTGATAAAACTTTTCTAGCTGTGCTTTTGAAAAAATCTTGATCGTTTTCTCACTTCCTATGACATCATGTCGTAGAGGCCCTTTCATAAAAGCTGCCTCATTGGTTTTTCTATAGCTGTATTGCTCCACGTCATCTAGGTCTGTCTTTACTTCTGCTAAAATTACTTTCCGTTCCTTTTCAATCTCTTCCTCTGGGAATGTAGAATTTATCATCATATCTGAAAGTAATTCTATAGATGTACCCAATTCATCAGTAAGGGCAGATATTGAAAAAACCGTAGATGTATAGTCCGTATATGCGTTATAAGAGCCAGCCCTCTCTTCCAAATCTTGATTAATTTGATGATTATCTCTTTTTTTCGTTCCTTTAAACAACATATGCTCAACAAAATGGCAGATACCCTTCTCGTCCTTTTTTTCAAACATGGCACCCATCTTAAATCCGATGTGCAATGAGGCGATTTGCGTCTCTTTACATATTGTAATTAACTCTATTCCATTATCTAATTTAAATTCTTTGCTATTAAACACCTGTACCATCCTTTACCACATAGTCTATTTAACACTCATTCACTATATCTATACATCATTATACTCGATTTCAAATAAAATAAAAACCGCATGATTCATCACAGCAAAAACTTTTCAGAATCTTTATTAGCACTTTAGATGAGTATATTTATTGTATTACCTTCCCATTAAAATTTATGTAGTTACATTTTATATAGTAGTTGTAATATACTATTGATAATAAAAGAATTCTTAAGGATTAGGTGAGTTATGAAAAAAATGAGTCGATTGAATTCTAAGTTTGCATTGTTACTTCCCTTTACCATTGGCATTTCATATATGGCATCGGTTTTTCCCGCGATCACCGAGACTGTTTATTCTACAAAGCTATATCGTTTGTTAGGACCAATACTAAGCAGATTAACTGGTCTTTTTCCTTTTTCATTGGCCGAACTTGTGGTCATTTTAGTCATTCTATTGATATTCGTCGCAGTCATTTCATTTTTGCGTGAACTTATTTATAGGAACCGACAACGCTCAAAGATAGTTTCCAATTACCTAAAAACCGCTCTCCTTTTGCTTAGTTTTACATACTTTGTCTTTATCTTTATTTGGGGTTTGAATTATCATCGTATGCCCTTTTCATATATTGTTAACCTTGATATAAGGCCTTCCTCTATAAAAGAATTGAGTGCCCTTTGTGCCGACCTTATAGAGAGAGGAAATACGTTGCGGGATGCCGTTGTTGAAGATAAAGATGGTGTTATGCAGTTACCGAAAGGCAAGTCAGATATGCTTTTGAGAGCTCAGCTAGGCTATACAAAGGCATCTAAAGATATTCGAGCCCTAGGTGGTACATACGGACGTCCAAAAGGCGTCATATTTTCAAAAACCATGTCCTATATGGGCATATCGGGCATTTATTTCCCCTTTACTGCTGAAGCAAATGTAAACATAGATATCCCTGATGCCATGCTTCCTAGCACGACTTGTCATGAAATGGCTCATCAACGAGGCTTTGCCCGGGAAGATGAAGCAAACTATATTGCATACCTGACATCAACAATTCATCCAGATGCGGATTTTCAATACTCAGGTGTTCTTTTAGCTCTTCTTCACTCCATGAATGCCCTGTATACCCACGATCCTGATGGATATATCCGACTTAAAGCATTGTATAGCAAGGGTCTCCAGCGTGACTTAGGAGATCTTAGCGCCTATTGGAAACAATATGAAGGACCCATTGAAAGAGCTACTACCAAAGTAAATGACGCATATTTAAAATCAAACATGCAGGAGGATGGGGTTCATAGTTATGGTCGAATGGTAGATCTACTTCTGGCTGAGCATAGATCAAAATAATCATAAACCAATAGAAAACAAAAAGGCCCTTTCAAAAGTGTCTTTTCCTCAAACTAGAATATAGTGCCAATGCCAGTGATGGTTTTCTCCAAATCCTCCCGATAATCATCATGATCTGGGTTTAGGCTGTTAATCAACACTTTACCTTCCCGTCCGGTTGCGTGAACATAACGATCTTGGCCCATATACATAGCTACATGCCCAGGGAAAAATAATAAATCGCCAGGCTTTATCGCTTCTCTCTCAATTCCCTTCATATACTCATCCTTCAGAACAGCATCACGATAGATGACTATCCCATTCAACATATACGCCATGGAGCATAATCCTGAACAATCTATCCCCATCGGGCTCTTCCCACCCCATCGGTATTGAGTCCCAATATACGATAGTGCTGTATCAACCAGCTTACTTCGTAGTACATCCTCTTGCTTATCTACTTGGTACTGCTCCATCTTCTTTATAAATGATTTTCTTATCCACCCTTTTTCCCCTTGGGGAAGATTAATTTGAATCCAATCACCTTCAATTTCTCCACTGATGCCTACGAATGCACCTCTTGTTAACAAGGCGATTGAATAGCTTGCATATTTAGGTGCAGCCATAACATCTACCATAGGATGTATGATGACATAATCAGCTTCCTCTTTCCATTTCAATGTATCGCTTGAACCGATGTGTAAATGGTGTTTTTGCATATATCCATGGTATCCGTAATGGGTCTCAATATAAACCCATTCGTCGTTTTCTTCCTGCAGGATCTTGACCACCATGCCATAAAGGCCTTCATCAGCTAATTCACTCTCAACATGGGGATTTTTCATAATTGGAACTACTGTACTTTTCAAAATCGCCCACTCATTTAACACACTATGCATCGGACATTCCTCCTTAGAATCCAAATGTTTCGTTCATTTGAAGATAGTCATAAACACACTTTGATACCTTCCCTATGACCTGTTTTGCAACCAGGTTGTTCTCAGTCTCAGTCACAAATACCCCCAAAAGATATGTATGCATGGGGAGATAGAAAATTCCAATATCATGGTTTAAGTTCAAAAGATCCCCCGTCTTATGGGCAATAATCAGATCCTCTGGTAAATACCTTTTCAACATTTCCAGATCTTTTTGTCTTTTCATGATATCCAACATTAGTTCACAAAGCTCTGGATTTAATATCTTCTTTCTATAAATGCTTTCTAATAAGAATGCCATATCCTTAGGACTTGTTTTATTCTGTTGTCCCCTCTTTACAGCCTCGGTATCCATCATTTTCCGTTCTAATGATGTTTTTTCTAATCCTAGTCCCCATGCCAATTCATTAATGCGATCAAAGCCGAGTAGGTCAATAAGAACATTGGTAGCAGTATTATCACTGACAACGATCATCAATGTTATTAGATCCAAAAAAGCATACTCTTGGGTCTTTAGATCTGATAAAATGCTATAGGCTACTCTGTCCTGGGGTTTTATCACAATCTTCTGATTGAAATCAAATCGCCCTTCATTTACTTGTTTCATGGCTTCTACCATAATAAGTATTTTTATAATACTTGCTGAAGGAATTTGATCATCCTCCGATAGTTCATATATCCATCGATTCTTCCGTAAATCTTTTAAAACAATTGAGACTGTTCCCTCTATCCCTTGAACACATCTCTCTATTTCCTGTCGTAACATTCATCGACTCCCCCCTACTGTCATGTCTTATCAAGCTTTCTCCTGTTCCCATCTATTTATTTCTATATAAGTCCCTGTGTTCCTGCAAAAAAATGTCCTATGATTTTTTTTCTTTCATCATAGGACATTTCTGAGTGATGTTTAATTTGTAAATGATTTCATCATCTTGCTTTTCTTTGAAATATACATATATACAGGCAGTCCAATAAATGTAATGGCTAGACCATATAGGGCATTCGTTGTATCGGCAACTAATGTATTTATGATGATGTAAAGTCCACCGATGATTCCTATCATTGGAACTAGAGGATACAACGGCACTTGGTAAGGTCTTTCAATATGTTTATGTTTCTTTCGTAATATAAAAACTCCAGCAACCGCCATGGTAAAGAATATCCATAATATAAATGTTACCAGGCTTGTCAGCATTTCAAAAGAACCAGAGAAAACATAGATACAAGCCAGAATTACCTCTAAAATAAATGCATTTAATGGTGTCTGATATTTTTCGTTTATTTTTCCAAAAAAACCTGCGTAGGGCATCAATCCATCCTGGGCCATGGCAAATGGAATCCTCACCCCAGTTAGCAAGTATCCATTCAATGCTCCAAAGATGGAAATCAAAATACCTGCGGATATCAATGCAGAGCCAGCACTACCAAAAAGAACAGTAGCTGCATCAGAAGCTGGTTTATTCGATGCGATGACCGCTTCAACAGGAATCACTTGAATAATTGCAAGGTTGATTAAAACATATACCGCTATAATCGCTGTTACACCGATAATGATAGATTTTGGAAGATCCTTCTTGGGATTTTTCAACTCGCCTGCGATAT
>CALECF010000069.1 GCA_937948705.1 uncultured Anaerosolibacter sp.
CATTTTACGGATTTCTGTTTTCACAATTTTAGTGAGAATCTCATTTACCTCTTTTGAACGATTTTCATACTTTTCTTCAAAATAGGCTAGGGTTTCAACCTTGACGGCATCTATATTCTCATTTCTTGCAGCCTTTTCAACAGTCTGAATAGCAGTCACCAACTTAGCAGTTGCAAATGCCATAACTTCAGCCATAAGCTCAGGGTCCATATCTTTCGTAATGACTTCGGATTTAGGTTGTCCTACTTCTGCCACGATATTTTTTATGAATGTAACGATCTTTTTAATTTCCTCATGGGCAAACATAATTCCATCTAAAAATTGTTCCTCAGTCAGTTCTTTGGCGCCAGCTTCAATCATCATAATTGCATCTTCAGTTCCAGAAACCATGAGATCTAGCTTACTGATTTCTCTTTGTGCACTTGTAGGGTTTACAATATATTCCCCATCGATCATACCAATAGAAACAGAACCTGTTGGCCCCATAAATGGAATATTAGAGATGGATAAAGCAATTGATGAACCGATCATCGCTGCAACATCAGGTGCATAATCTTGGTCCACAGATAAAACTGTAGCAACTACTTGTACATCATTGTGGTAGCCCTTTGGAAAAAGTGGTCTGATGGGCCTGTCAATGAGTCGAGAAGTAAGTATTGCTTTTTCGCTTGGCCGTCCCTCTCTTCTAATAAAACCACCTGGTATTTTACCAACAGCATAGAATCTTTCTTCGTAATCACAGCTTAATGGGAAAAAATCAAGTCCTTGTCTAGGTTCTTTAGATGCACAAGCGGTCACCAAAACAACTGTGTCTCCATATGTAACGGTGCATGATCCCTGGGCAAGTTCCGCTACTTTACCAATTTCAGCAGTAAACGGTCTTCCACCAAGTTCCATTTGAAAAGTTTTTACCATATAAAATCACTCCAATTTTTTATTTCTAACGAAAGTCTACGATTAATTATATAACATTAAAAGGTTTTTTGCGAAGAATTCCTGATTATATTTCCATAGTTTACTATTGATCACCCCGATCCATGTTTGTGATGGCATATATTATCATCGTATCATTACAAGTGTACCTTGCTATTCCGATTATAACCATTTATAATTAACTTATATTATAACAAAATAAAGCAAACATAACAAACTAATTTATAGTTGGAATTGTTTAAGGGTATCTATTTAACCCAATATGATGATTCTATGTGCCCGAGGCAGTTGTCCACTATGAACAAAGTGTGACTGGCTATACATAATCGTTATGAAAGAAAGAGGTAATGGCTTGAGATTAATAAAGAAAATGATCCACAAAGACGTAAGTAGCTTAGAAGGAACAATATTTGAGAGAAAATCTGCTAGAGGAATTATTTTAGATGATTCAAAGATTCTTTTGTTATATACAAAAAGATATAATGACTATAGCTTTCCAGGCGGTGGTGTTGACTTAGAAGAAGATTTGATTACTGGACTTAAAAGAGAACTGGCAGAGGAAACTGGTGCTCACAATATCCAGATTGTTCGTGAGTTTGGTGCTATAGATGAATACCGACCCCATTATAAACCGGAATATGACTTGATACATATGATGTCTTATTTTTATATTTGCCAGGTTGATGCGGATTTTGACAACATGAAGCTTGAGGATTATGAGCTGGCCAATGGCATGGTACCAGTGTGGATCGATATTCATGAAGCCATAGCACACAATAGAGGGGTGATTGGGAATCAAGAATCATCCATGGGTTTTTCTATTGAAAGAGAAACATTGGTGCTAGAGTTAATCGTTAAAGAGTTATTGAAGGGTTAATTGAGCAATGAATAAAGGAATGGCACATGCCATTCCTTTATTCTATATTACTTCGCCATTCTTTCAATATTAGCCTTCTAGCGTGATGCAGAACTGCAGGGTCGTTTTTGGCTAGACTTTCAGCTTCTTCATAGGAGTTCACACGATATATAACCAAACCCCCGCTGTGATCTGTAAATGGTCCCTTGGCAAAAATCTTACCTTCATCTATGTATTTTTGAAGATACTCCTTGTGAGTTGTAAGAAGTTCTGCATCTTTTTTTGGGTCAATGGTTTCTAGTATGGCAGCATAAAGTATCATAAAAAATCCCCCCCATTTCTTGTCTATTTGAGTAAATTTTATATGACAGATACGCTAAAATCAATAGACAGATTTGAAAGATTTTGAAAATAGGACTTGATATATTCAAGTTCTAGTAACTATAAATTAAAAGGGGCTAGAGGATTTGATATCTCCCTAACCCGGTTCTTAAAATTTTTATGCATTACTGAATGGTAATATCCCCTGAACTACTTTTCGCAAGGATAGAATGGGTGCCATCCTTTACGATACCCTTTAATTCATTTTTTTCTGTTTTTTCATTGACCGTAATAGGGAAGCTGCAAGTAATATTACCAGATAGCGCATTTGCATCTAAGTAAAATGCTGCATCGTCGGGTAGATCGATATCAAGATTGCCTGATAATACCTTCAGTTTGATCTGATTATTAAAGGTGGTATAGTGTACTGATATATCTCCAGAGGAGGATTCACCCTCTAAATCTCCTTGGAAATCACGGAGCTGCATATTTCCAGACAGCATGTGAATACGAGAAGATTCTGTCACTAGATTTTCACCTAGAAAATCCCCAGAGGAACCCTTAAATTCAAAGTCTTTTACGTTTAAGCCATTGATTGTCGCATTTCCTGATAGAAGATTAAATGTTGCGGCGTTAAGTGTCATTGAATCCATCAAAGTCACATCACCAGATGAGGAATGAACTTTTAGGTCTCCTTTATAGTTTTTCGGTACGTAAATATCCAGGGTTAGGTTTGATGAAAAAAACCCAAAGTTTACTTTGTGGGTATCAGCAAGCTTAATGACTAGACGATTCCCAGAGGGAACCATGGATAGTTCAGGCAGTTCCTTGGTACTGATTCTTCCATACAGGTGGGCCCTAACGTCAGTCCGTTCCTCAGGAATGATATGGATTTCTGCAGAAGTTCCTTCTATTTGAAGTTGATCAATACCTTCTATGCTGCTGTTCTTTTCTTCATCTACAGGATTACCTTCATGAATAGCCGATTCGAAGCCTCCTGTAAGGTTAATAATGGTTAGGCCGATACCGATAGAAATCAGGGCAACGGCTGCTAGGGATAGTACGAGCTTCTTAATATTCATATGAAAACCTCCTAGTTTTTGATAATATCTACATTCCACTTTAGGTATCTGATAGTGCCTTTAAAAAGGATCTTCCCTAAGAAGATATCAAAAATGAAGAATAGTATACCTAGGGCGATAAGGCCAATACCTATAAAAAATGAAGCCACGGGATGCAAGGATAAAGCGACCCAGTCGGTTCCCACGAGAAATTTTAAGAATGGTGCAGCAATGGCAGTGATACCTGCAATGGTCACTCCAAATGCCGCGGTAAAAAGACCAATTAATATTCCCACCATGGCTAAGAATGGCCCCAGCACAATGATGAGATTAAAAAAGCCTAGAGAAACAGCAGACAGCACTGCCTTTAAAATATTGGATGGGGTAGGATTATTTTGTGCGGTAGTAATCACTGCATTGGCTTTATAGGATTTTGCAATGGACTTTGGATCCCCAAGACCTTGGGTGATGGCCTCTTCAGTTTTTCCCTTTTCTATACCTACAAGAAAATGTTCTTCGTAATCGTACAAAATATCTTCCAGCTCTTCAGTGGGTAAACCTTGAAGCTCTGCACGTAACGTTTTTAGAAATTCAATTTTATTCATGTTCTCCCTCCTTTGAAATAATGGTTTGCACACCATTGACAAAACTATTCCACTCTGTAACAAGGGCTTCCTTTGTTTCTCTGCCAAGATCAGTAATTCTATAGTACTTTCTAGGTGGTCCTCCTGTGGATTCTTGTAGATAGGTATCAAAATATCCTTCCTTTTGGAGTCTCCTCAATAAAGGATATATGGTCCCTTCTGATATGTGAATATACTCTGAGATTTCTTCCACCAATTCATAGCCATAGTAATCTTGCTTACTTAGCAGGACCAAAACACATAGCTCTAGGACACCCTTTTTAAATTGAATATTCATATTGGCTTCCTCTCTTTGTTGCGTTTTTTATTCTGTAACAACAGTATACTACACAGTACTATACTATGCAAGGTACTAAGTAATATTCTTAAATTTACGCTGTTAGATCAATTTGTCAAGTTATAGTACAAGATGAATAGTACTTTAAATACAAATGGAAATATTTTCAAGAACATCATGTATATTAAGGAAGGAAAAACACGAAGTAAGTCGAATAGAGTAAGAGTTAAGTAAATTAAATGAAAATGTAGAGGTATGTGACACTATAACAATTGGCAAAAGAGGGATTTGGGTGAAAATTAGTATAAGAAAAAAAGTAACAATCATGGTACTTATTTTGACATTAGCCTCTGTGTCTACCCTAGGGGCTATGGTATATAAAAATGCAAAGGATATTTTAATCAATGATATCAAATTTAAAAGCTACAGTACGTTAACGAATATTTATGACTATTTTTTGAAAAATTTTATGAACAGCATGGAATACGTAGTAACCTATTGGGCCGAAAATGAGAGTATTGTCAATTATGAAAAAGAAGAACATCATCCTAAAATGGTGACTTCCATACCGAAATCTTTTGAGCCTATAGCCAATCAGTGGCAGGGCTATATGGCAGCCAACCCGGATACAGCTTGGATATATCTTGGTTCTGAGGACGATGGATCTATTTATATTACACCCCTAGATCCTACCATGCCAGGGGAATACGATTGCAGAGAAAGGGAATGGTATCAACGTACGGTTGAAAACGATGGCAAAGTGATTTGGACAGAACCCTATCTAGATGCAGGTGATTCGGGAGAAGTGATTGTTACCGTGGCAAAGGCTGTCAAGAGAGGAGAAAAGCTGGTAGGCGTAGTCGGAATGGATATCAAGCTTAATAAATTTTCTCAAATCATTAAGAATATGATGTTTGGAGAAAAAGGATACTTGATGCTAATGAGCAGTACAGGGGATGTCTATGCACATCCCGATAAAAGCCTGCTGATGAGCAATGTAAGGGAAGAAGAGTGGTTTAAGAAACCTCTTTTAAATAGCAGTGGGACGGATCTATATGATGCCAAAGATGGAAAGCAACACATTGTTTCTTACATGACTGTTCCTGAGACGGATTGGAAGTTAGTAGGGATTATGGAGGTAAATATTGCTGAAATGATTATACCCATTAAAAATAAGGTACTTGCTATAGGCCTTATAAGTATTGTGATTACGCTGATCTTGGGATCTGGATTATCACTCATCGTAACAAGGCCGGTAGAAAAAATAATGGAAGTTATTCATAGGATTTCTGAGGGCGATATGGGTGTCCGTGTGGAAATTCATTCGAAGGACGAGTTTAAGATACTAGGTGATAAGTTTAATGAGATGCTGGGTGAAATTCAACAATTATTAGAAGAGAGAAATATTCATGTACAAGAATTGGTTATAAAGAATGAAGAAATTAAATTGCAAAATGATGAAATACGCCTTTTTTCTGAGAATTCAGAGGCGATGAATCAAGAGTTGGCTTTACTGGTAGATGAAATTAGAAAAAATTATTTATCGACTGTAAAAGCACTAGCGAATTCTATCGAAGCAAACGATGAATATACCAGAGGCCATTGTGAGCGCGTTAGAAATATTTCAATGGCAATCGCCAGGGCTATGGAACTAGATACTAGGGAAACTAATAATCTTGAGTTCGCCAGCGTACTCCATGATATAGGAAAAATTGGGATACCTAGAGAGATCCTTCATAAGGAGAGGGGATTGACCTTCGAAGAATATGAGACTATAAAGAGCCATCCCCGAATAGGGTTTGATATTCTAGCGGGGGTGGATTTTCTCAAAGAGAGCAGCGAGATGATTTATCAACATCATGAAAGAGTGAATGGTGGTGGATACCCTCGAGGATTGGTGGGTGATGAAATCAGTCTAGCAGCGAAGGTATTGACGGTGGCTGATGCCTATGACGCTATGACCAGTACAAGACCCTATCGAAAAATTCCTCTAACTCAGGATGAGGCTGTACGCCAACTGCAAGAAGGAAAGGGAGTTCAGTTTGACATTGAAGTAGTAGATGTATTCGTAAAGATCTTAGGTAAAGAGAATTCTGTAATAGATGTCATTACACTAGAGTACAGTGCAGGGTAATGACATCCATGAGATCATATAATAAGTTTTAAGCAGAAAGAGGCAAAGAAAATTCTTTGCCTTTTTTGTATGTATTTTTTATTTATATTTTAAAAAGTATTAACAAGGTATTGACAATAGAGGAGGAAAACAGTAATATGTAATAGTGTGAAAATGATAATTATTATCAAGCATTATATATTATCAAATTGGGGAGGTGCTGTAAAAACTTTGTAATTCAAGCAATTATTTTTATAGGATGGATGTAACAAGAATACAAAAGATGTTCATCGTGAAGATCTCACGGGGGCATCATACAAAACTTTAGAGGAGGATTATCATGAAAAAATTTATTGCTGGATTAATTATAGGTGCAACTTTAATGAGTAGTATGGCTTTTGCAGCTGATTCAAAGATCGAGGTATTATTTCAACCATTAAAATATTATTTTGATGGCGTACAAAAGACAACACCTGCCGATCAAGCCGGGTTTGTTTACAAAGGAACTACATATGTACCATTGCGATTTGTAGCGGAAGCCCTTGATAAGGAAGTACAATGGGATGGAAAAACATATTCTATTTATGTGGGTAAACAGCCAGAGGGGGCTGCGGTAAAGGTCAAGGATACAGTAGGTTATGAGAATGGAACCTATAGAGGTGCTTTCCTAGACAGTGGTTCTATGCAAGTAAATGTCCAATTTAAGCTAGAAGATAATATCATTAAAGAAGTTAGCTTCAGACATTTAGAATATAAGGGTGTAAATTACCTGAAAGAACAAGAAAATAAAACGATTATTGGTTTGAAGGATCAATATCAACAATTAGCCAATCACCTCATTGGGAAAGATATTAGAAAAAATATAGTAGATCTTTACAAGCCAGGTGAGATCGTAACGAACAAGGTAGATACATTCACGGGGGCAACGCTGAGATCATCAAAGATAGTCTCTGCGGTAAGAGATGGTCTTAACAGAGGCGTATACAGTTACTAAGGTTAAGGATCATACGATAACCAGTACATATTAGACGAATAAAACAGAGCTTCCATCCATCAAGGGTGGGGCTCTGTTTTATTCGTCTTTACTTGTATTTCTAATTTTGGTTAGTACCGACAGCAGAATCTCAATTTGTTACAACCTATGTAGGAAATACTACCAGCAGTAATGAAAAACTTGACAGTATCTATCATAAGGAATAAAATAAATAGAAATAATTAGGTGGTCTAACTAGGAGCTTTATAATATATATGTTTGGAGGGGTTTGGATGGATTTTAAAGCAGCTATGGAAAATGCCAAAAAAATTGAAGGTTTCAAATGTAGAGTCTGTGGACAATGTAATGGTAAGGTGTGTAAAGGAGAAATTCCCGGTGTAGGAGGGAAAGGCTCAGGATCAGGCTTTATGAGGAGCTTTGAGAAGCTAAGCGATATCAAATTAAATATGGATACTATTTATACAGCTGAAAAGGTGGATTGTTCCATCGAACTGTTTGGAAAGAAATTTCAATACCCTATTTTTGCAGCGCCTATTGGTGGTCTAGTGGCTTGCTATGGTGAAAAGCTTTCGGATTATGAATATTCAAAAGCCATTGTAGATGGTTGTAAAGAAGCTGGAACCATTGGCTTTACAGGGGATGGCGTAAAGGATGAATTTTTTTTAAATCCTGTAAAAGCCATTGAGGAAAATGGTGGATGGGGAATTCCTACTGTGAAGCCATGGAGAAAGGATGAGGTTATCCAACGGCTCCGTGCTGCTGAAAAGGCGGGTGTAGCAGCTATCGCTATGGATGTAGATGCAGCGGGACTGGCAATTCTAGCCATGGCTGGAAAACCAGTCAGTCCAAAATCCGTCGAGGAACTACAGGAGATCATTGGAGCTACCCAGTTACCTTTTATCATTAAAGGGATTATGACTGCCAAAGGTGCACGAAAAGCTTTAGAAGCAGGCGCATATGGTATCGTCATTTCTAACCATGGAGGGAGGGTTCTAGATCACACACCTGCTGCAGTGGAAGTGCTTCCTGAGATTGTAAAGGCTGTAGAGGGAAAAATGAAAATATTTATTGATGGGGGAATTCGTACAGGACTGGATGTATTAAAGGTTCTGGCTCTCGGTGCAGATGCTGTGTTGATTGGCCGCCCTTATGCTGTGGCTGCCTATGGTGGTGGCGCTGAAGGGGTAGCTGCCTATACTAAGAAAATAGGTGCAGAGCTGGCTGAGGGTATGGTCATGACAGGCTGTAATTCCTTAAAGGATATTGATGAAGGTGTTATTTTTAGAAGTGAGGCGTTTAAGTAGAAACAGTGAGGGGGGAATCTTAAAATGATTCTTTCCTCTTTTTTTTTGAGATTTTATAAAAAACAAGAAAGTAAAAAATAAAAAGTGTGATATTTTCATTGGAACATTTGGAAAACATTTCGTACTGTTATTTATTTCAATCTCTATTTCCTAGTCTTGGTGAAATAATAGATATATAAGCTATGAAGCTAATCTTTTGCTGGGAGAGGAAAATTCATATGAAAAAAATAATCTTGTTTTTGATAGTGTCTATCATTGCTTTCTTTCCTGTTGATAGCTATGCCCATCAAGAAGATCTCAATAAAATAGTTTTTATCGTTGTCAATGATCAATTGATTCCCTTTGATGATGTATATCCTGAGGTGAAAGACGGAACTACCTATATCCCTATTAGGTTTTTTGCTGAGGCCATGGGAGCGGATGTAAGATGGGATGGAGAATCCAATAGTGTATATATCACAAAAGATGGGAAAGAGATTATATTGGATATACTGCTAAGAACCTTGATCACTGATGGTGGTATTATCATGACTGATTGTGTCTATACAAAGCATAATCGCATCATGGCTCCCTTTAAGATTATGGCAAAATGCTTTGGATATGATGTCTCGTATATCTCAGCGGGACCTATTGCTAGGGCAAAGAATGTTGAAGCACAAATGATTGATGAGGAAGTATATTTTCATCTGCAAACAACATTAACAAAAGAGAGGGAGCGGATGATCGTCACCATAAGAAATCGTGAAAGGGAGGAATTTAGACTAAGATACAAAATTGCATATATTACCTTTGATGACGGTCCTTCCATCTATACGGAAAGGTTACTTAAAATTCTAAATCAATATAGTGCCAAGGCGACCTTTTTTATGTTATCTGATCGGATTAAGAATTACTCAGAAACTGTAAAAAAGGTGGCAGAGGAAGGGAATGCCATCGGACTCCATGGTGTAACCCATGATGTGAAAAAGATTTATAAATCTCCCTCTATTTTGGTATCCGAAATGAATGAGTGTAATAACGCTTTGAAAACGGTCACTGGAATTCGAACTACCCTTATTCGAGTACCTTATGGCAGCAAGCCTCACATGACAGAAAAGTACCGAGAAGCTGTTTTGCATGCGGGATATAAGATGTGGGATTGGAATGTAGATAGTAAGGATAGTGAGGCGGATTACGTTTCCCCGTCCATTATACTTCAAAATGTAAAGGAACAGGTTGCAAGACGTAATGTCCCTATTATATTACTTCATGAAAGGCAGTCCACTGTAGAAGCCCTTCCTAAAATTCTAGAACATCTAAAACAAGAGGGATATATACTAATTCCCATCGATGGAAATCAAAAACCCTATAGTTTTTGGAAGGATATGTATTAATGTATGAAGCTTATGACAATATAAAAGAACAAAGGGAAGGATGATTAGACGGATTCTCCCTTTGTTTTTTATTTTTAACCTTATAGCACATGAAATCTTTTGAGGCCAGAGAGACTAGCAGACTAAACAGCTTGTTCATATCACTTTTAAATAAAATTTGTGTGAAGATGTTCTAAAAAAGTTATTTACTAAAAACCCCTGGCAGTTTTTTTGAGTGATACGTTAGGACTAGTTCGGGCAAGTGCATAAATCGCGGAGATTTCTTCTGTTTTTTAAAAAATAAGCATACACCAATATATCCTTACAACATATAGTGAATTGAAACTATATAGTGAGGTGAAGTATGTGATTATTCATGTTGTAAAACCAGGTGAAAGTATATATGTCATTGCTCAGCGTTATGGTGTTTCTCCAGATAAGATTATCGCAGACAATGAGTTGAGTGAGCCAGGCCGTTTGGTTGTAGGGCAAACCATTGTGGTATTAGAGGGACAAAGAAGCCATACAGTATTGGCAGGTCAATCGCCCTATGGCATTGCTAGGCAATATGGACTCACTCTGAATCAGCTTATCGCTGCAAATCCTCAATTGGCAGGTAATGCCATAATCCGCCCAGGACAGGTGCTTGTTATACCATCAAGAACTGCAAAACGGGGGACTATTGAGGTAAACGGATATTCTTTTCCCAATATCAATATGGAAGTGCTTAGAAAGACACTGCCAAATCTGACGTACCTCAGTATCTTTAGCTATGAAGTAAACCCGGACGGTACTCTGCGTTCCATCAATGATGTGCCTCTCATTCAGGCGGCCAGGGCTGCCAATGTAGCACCCTTGATGGTGATTACAAATCTAGAAGCAGGTGGGGGCTTTA
Source organism: uncultured Anaerosolibacter sp. (assembly GCA_937948705.1). The sequence goes on from CALECF010000069.1 coordinate 10,751, forward strand.
GTAGTGAGGTAGCAAAAGCCATACTCACCAATAATGATGTGCAGGAAAGGCTTATAGCCAATGTGCTAGAGAATTTGAGGACGAAGAATTATTATGGATTGGATATTGATTTTGAATATATCTATCCTGAAAATCGTGAAGACTACAACAATTTCTTGAGGAAGGTCACCAGCCGTCTTAGGGAACAAGGCTTTAGCGTAACAACCGCTTTGGCACCAAAGATATCTGCTGAACAGGAAGGTGTTTTATATGAAGCCCATGATTATCCTGTCCATGGAGCCTTGGTAGATCATGTGATTTTGATGACCTATGAGTGGGGGTACACTTTTAGCCCACCCAGAGCGGTAGCGCCGGTGAATGAAATTCGAAGAGTATTAAACTATGCAGTATCAGCCATTCCAAGAGAGAAAATTTTCATGGGAATACCCAACTATGGTTATGATTGGACCCTGCCCCATGTCCCAGGTTCAAGGGCAACCACTGTATCGAACGTAGGTGCTGTAGATCTGGCAAGGACACGAAGAGCTGCCATAGAATATGATGCTGAATCTCAGTCTCCTTTTTTCAACTATTACGATACCAATGGAAAGCAGCATGAGGTATGGTTTGAAGATGCACGAAGTATACAGGCAAAATTAAATCTGGTTGAAGAATATAACTTGGGTGGGATTAGTTATTGGACCATAGGAAGATATTTTCCTCAGAATTGGCTGGTAGTAAATGCCTTGTATGATGTGAGAAAAGTAATTTCCTAATCAGCGAATATAAGTAGATAAGATGAGATAGAGACTTATCGAATAGTTTCAGGGGGTAAACAGGGTGCGAATATAATAGATTTGCTACTCTGTTTTTCTTATATAAGAAAATATGGCATGTAAAACAATAACATGCTATGATAGTGGGAAAAGAACACCATATTGTTTATGAATGAAGGCAAGGGGATGGTTTCAATGGAATATATAGTAGAAAAGGTTACAAAAGAGGAACAGCAAACCAGTTTATGGTCAGGGGGAACAACAACACAATTGGCCATATATCCTAAAAAAGCTTTGTATAGTGACCGAAACTTTCTGTGGAGATTGAGCTCAGCAAAGGTTGAGATCGATGAGACTGTCTTTACTTCTTTGCCTGGCATTAGGAGACAAATCATGGTGATTGAAGGTGCGTTAACACTGATCCATGAGGGACATCATGAGGTCACCCTAGAACCCTACGAAAAGGATTCATTCGATGGAACCTGGACAACTCGGAGCGTTGGAAAGGTAACTGATTTCAATCTTATGATGGCAGATGGATGTAAAGGCGAACTTCACGCTTTTCACATTGGCGAAAAAAAATCTGTGGAAGTAGAATTAATAAGTTGTACAGAGTATGCCAAGGTTACAGAGGCATTTTATTGTACAAGCCATTCTATAGAAGTACAATGGCAGCCAAATAGGGTAGTTTCATTAAGAGAAGGTGAGTTACTGCTTATTCATAGGCAGCCAGGAGAAGAACTGGAGAGCATACATCTTCAAAATGTAGGACAAGAGATTGCTTCCATGATTCATGCAAGTATCGTGTATTGTGAATTTGAATAGGTAGTAAATATCTAATAATATAGGATATCAAAAAATAAAGGGGCTGTCTCAAAATGATTGAATAGATCATTGAAAAAGGCGCTCCTTTTTCATGAATTTATAAAAAACAACTTATGCTTTTCTCTATATTTTGAGAAAGCATAAGTTGTTTTTTAGGTTTTGTGCACAACAAAAAGA
>CALECF010000070.1 GCA_937948705.1 uncultured Anaerosolibacter sp.
GATGGCAATAGCCATAGAGTAATCTCCCATGCCTTGGAGCATAGCGATGGTCGTAGTCATGACCCGTGTATGTCCTTTGATGTTTCCTCCTACAATCATTACTGCACCTACCTCTGAGACAGCTCTGCCATAGCCCGTTACCACTGCAGATAGAATATTGATCCGCAGCTCCTTAATCAATAGGAACATAGTCTGCGCTGGGCTGGCTCCCAAGGTTTTCCCCAAGGTTTTTACCGTATTACCCATTTCCTTGGTACCATTGTAAACAATACCCGTTATGATGGGTGTAATCAAACAGGTTTGTGCAATAATCATGGCAGCAGGTGTATATACCAGACTCAGAAAGCCTAAAGGGCCCTTTCTGGAAATCAAAAGAAATACGATTAAGCCAGCAATTACAGGGGGTATACTCATCATCGTATAAAGAAACCTCACAACAATTCTTTTGAGAGGAAAATTCTTTATGCCAATAAAAACCCCTACAGGTACTCCTAGAATAGAAGAAATAAACGTAGCAGTGAGAGAAACATAGAGGGAAAGGATAATGATCTTATATACTTCTTGGTCTAAAGTGAATAGTAAATTGAATGCTTGCTGTAATCCCGTCCATATTTCTCTCACCTTACACACTCCTATCTATTATTTAGCATTGGGTATAAATAAAGATTGTCCATACATATCTTTTCCAAATTCAGTAATAAGGTTTTGACCCTTTTCTGAAAGAATCCAATCGATGAAGGCTTGGGCCCCTTCAATGTTGATTTTATCATTCTTGTTAGGGTTTACAGCTATCACACCATATTGGTTAAATAGTCTACTGTCTCCCTCCACAACGACATCTAAATCAACCTTGTCACGCATGGACAGATAGGTAGCTCTGTCCGACAGTGTATATCCTTGGACCTCGTCAGACATCTGGATGACTTCTCCCATACCTCTCCCTGCAGAAAGATACCACTTCCCAGCAGGTTCTACATTGATTACTTTCCAGAGCTTTAGTTCTGCCTTATGGGTTCCTGAATCATCTCCTCTGGATACAAACTTACCCTCTTTATCACTAATCAATTGAAATGCTGCAGAGATATCACTACCAGCTTTCTCCTTGATCTGTAGGGGGTCTTCCTTTGGTCCAATTAGGATGAAATCATTATACATTACATCAAAGCGTTCTAAACCGTGTCCTGTTTTTATAAACTCTTCCTCAGCACTTTTTGCATGAACCAAAAGTACATCGGCCTCGCCATCTTCCCCTAACTTTAACGCCTGACCCGTTCCTACTGCAACCACTTTTACCGTTATCCCTGTATCTTCTTTAAATTTTGGCAGTAGAAAGGATAACAACCCGCTGTTTTCTGTACTGGTAGTCGTGGCCATGATCAAACTGGTCTTTTCTCCCCCTGACTTTTCCTGCACCACAGGCGGTTCAGGAACTAAAGCTGGTTTTGTACATCCACTCTGGACCACAACAAGCATGAACATAACCATTAAGACCATCAGCATTTTTCTGTTTTTCCACAATTTCATCGCGTTTCCTCCGATTTAATCATTAGGTGGAAAAGAAAAAAACAATCCTAGAAAGGATTGTTTAGATTATAATCAAACCATTTTCCTTTCCAATCACGGGAGGCATAAGGATTTCTCCTGATACCCATTGGTTATATCTCCATGGCTTACGCTTTAGAAAATATAACTCGGAAATTTTTTTAATCGTTTTAATATTTAATTCATTGTCAAAATTATAGCATGTCTCCGTCAAAAAAACTATTACTTTGTATCCATTCCATCAAAAACTATCCGCTCACTGCCTGTATACACATTCATTTTTCCTCCTCGAGCAAAGCCTATCACGGTTATTCCTAGAGTTTCCGCGAGGGCTAGGGATAGATTGGTGGGTGCTGACCGAGATACGACTATAGGAATCTCCCTTTTACCAGCCTTAATCAGCATCTCTGAAGATACTCTTCCACTGGTAATCACAACTTTCTCCCGCAACTCTATATCCTTTAGAAAAGCTTCTCCAATCATTTTGTCTAATGCATTGTGCCTTCCCACATCTTCGTGAAATAGCATAAGTTCTTTTCCATCGCTAAGGCATGTACTATGTACCCCACCGGTCTTCAAAAACAATTCTGAAGCTTTATTAAATTGATTCATCTGCTTCATCAATACAGAGGCAGAAAGCTTTAGATCGCTATGGATGTGCTTACTCTGAAAGGAATCCACTACATTATAGAAAATCGTCCCCTTACCACAGCCTGTAGTCATTGTCCTCTTGCCAAGGAGTTCTTTCGCCAATGGGTTTTTCCGAAGGGTTTCAATGTCGATCCTTCCCTTCTCTTCATCCAAGTGCCAGCGTAATAAATCTTTTTTGTTGTGTATAAGCCCTTCTGACAACAAGAAGCCTATGGCTAAATAATCCAACGCTTTTGGAGAACACAGCAATGTAATTAATTCTTCTCCATTTATAAAAATAGTAAATGGATATTCAATCACCACTTCATCTACTACCGCTTCTACCCATCCCCGATCATACTTTTGCAATTCAATCTTTTTTGTACATTCCATCCCATAGCCTTCCTTCCACATCTGCTAGGTAGCGCTTCACATCTTCCTCCGTATTCAGATTCATAAACATTTCCCAACCAGGACTAAATTTTCTCGCCGTATACTCTGGAATATATAAAACCTCTGAATTCTTCAGCAGTGTAAAGATCCTATGCTCATTCCTCTGCATTTTTTCTTCTATTTTAGGAATCAAAGCCTTACCATAAAACCCGTTAAATGGCTCTAGCCATTTACCCAGCACCGTCACTACAGCTTCTAGCTCCTTTTCAGTTGTATAAATCAAATTTTTCATGTATTGGATATACTCCATATGAATATGGGGCATGTCACAAGCAATAACATAGCTATATTGGCTGCTAGAGGATTTTAAACCCGCATGAATTCCCCCTAGTGGACCAAAGTGCTTCTCTTCATCCTCTATGACGATACAATCGCGATCCTTATAATAATTCGGGGTGTTGGTCACAATGATAATTTCTTTAAAAATCCTTTTCAGTTGTTCTATCTGGGTCACAACTAAGGGCTGTTCTCCAATCGCCAATAATTGTTTATCAAATCCCATTCTAGAGCTTTTTCCACCAGCTAGAATGATTGCTGTATCTGTTATTTTCATAGGGTACCCCCTTGCTCTTCTTATCTTTATTCTATCAAAAGAGTTCTTCTAGGAAAAGAAGCAAAAATGTCGGGATTCACATTAAAAAGTGAGATGTCCAAGTGGACATCTCACTTTTATTAGCTTATATAAGCTGCTGTAGCATAGTTTTTTAAGCCATCTAATTCTGTCTGTGATAATTTTTCCACCACTACAGCACACACCTTTAATTCTGGTGTCTTACAGGTAGGATCTAGTGCTGTATTGGTCAGCATGTTGGCAGCACCCATCGCATAGTGGAAAGGCATAAATACAACCTTCTCCTCCACGATATCAACAACCTTCGCCTTTGTTAAAATGCTACCCCGGCGAGAGGATACCCGCACATATTCACCTTCCTGGATCTTCAGTGCAGCGGCAGTAGCAGGATTGATCTCGATATAACTTTCCGGTGCCATCCTATTTAAACCATCCACTTTTCCTGTCATGGTTCTTGTATGATAATGATAAAGAATTCGACCTGTGGTAAGAATCAGCGGATAATCTTGATCGATCTCTTCTGCCGGTGACTTATGCTCCAATGCCATAAATAGTCCTTTGCCTCGGGCAAAGCTTCCGCTATGTAGGTACTTTGTACCCCCATGTTCCTTGGTAGGGCACGGCCACTGTAACCCTTTTTCCTCAATCCTATCATAGTCAATCCCTGCATAGGATGGTGTAACAGAGGCGATTTCTTCCATGATCTCTGAGGGTTCTCTATAAGTCTTGTTGTATCCTAGCCGGCTCATCAATTCCATAAAGATCATCCAGTCTGGTTTTGCATCCCCCACAGGTTCAACAGCTTTTCGTACCCTTTGTACTCTTCTTTCTGTATTGCTGAAGGTTCCATCCTTTTCTGCAAAAGAGGCTGCGGGTAATATTACGTCTGCAAACTGTGCTGTTTCTGTCATGAAAATATCCTGAACCACTAAAAACTCCGTATGCTCTAGCGCATGCTTCACATGGGTTGTGTCTGGATCAGATACCATAGGATTTTCTCCCATAATATATAAGAATTTAATGTCTCCATGACCGGCAGCATTCATGATCTCGGATACTGTCAGTCCTGGTTTCGAGGATAATGCAGTTCCCCATGCCTTTTCAAATTTCTCAGTTACCTCTGGTTTATTCACCGCTTGATAACCGGGATATACATTGGGCAGTGCGCCCATATCACAGGCTCCTTGGACATTGTTTTGTCCTCTTAAGGGGTTCACACCTGTGGATTCCCTACCAATATGACCGCACAGCATTGCCAGATTTGAGATAGACATTACATTATTGACACCGTTGGTATGCTGCGTAATCCCCATACAGTAGAAGATACTTGCTTTACCTGCCTGTGCATACAGTCTGGCAGCTCTTCGAATATCTTCTGCATCTACTTCGCAAATCTCAGCTGCTCTATCAGGTGTATATTCTTTCACCATCTTTTCTAGCGCTTCAAAGTTCTCTGTTCTCTCATCAATAAAATTCTTATTATGAAGCCCCTCCTCCAGGATTACATGCATCATCCCATTGAAGAGTGCTACATTGGTTCCCGGCTTAATCTGTATAAAAACCTCAGCATCCTTAGCCAAATCAATCTTTCTTGGCTCTGCCACGATCAGTTTGGCCCCTCTTTGGATTGCCTGTCGGATCTTCGCTCCAATTACCGGATGGCTTTCTGTGGTATTCGATCCTGTTACAAATATTACATCTGTATCTAGAATCTCTTGAATGCTGTTTGTCATGGCACCACTGCCTAGTGTTGTTGCAAGACCTGCAACTGTAGCCGCATGTCAGAGGCGTGCACAGTGGTCTATATTATGCGTGCCGATTACGGCTCTAAATAGCTTTTGCATCAAATAATTCTCTTCATTGGTGCATCGTGCAGAACTAAGACCTGCCAATGCATCACTGCCATGTTTGTCTTTTGTATTCTTTATTTTGTCTACAATCAATTCGTAAGCTTCATCCCAGGTTGCTTCCTTGAATCTTCCATTCTTTTTAATCAGCGGTGTCTTCAATCGATCAGGATGATTGATAAAATTATATCCGAATTTCCCTTTTACACAAAGGAGTCCCTCATTGGAAGGTCCATTTGCTGGCTGTACCTCTACGATCTTGTTATCCTTTACCACTAAATCCATTTGACAGCCTACACCACAATAAGAGCAGGTTGTTCGAACTTTTTGGGTTTCCCAATATCTAAATCTCTCCTTGCTCTTTGGCATCAATGCACCCACAGGGCAAATCGACACGCAGTTGCCACAAGATACACAATTCGAATGTTCCATTCCCTTGTCAAAGGGCGCCCCTACATGGGTATCAAAGCCTCTTTCTAATTGGCCAATGGCACCTGTACATTGCAATTCATTACAAACTCTTACACACTTTCCACATAGGATACATTTACTTTGATTATTGGTATAGAAAAAATTAGTATCATCAACTGGATAGCTCTTCTTTACGCCATGAAAAGGACCTTCCTTTACATCGTAATGATAACAGTAGTCCTGGAGTTTACAATCACCGGCTTTTTCACAGGTTAAACAATCTAGCGGGTGGTTTTCAATCATCAATTCCAGAATTTCTTTTCTCGTTCTAGTAACCTTCTCACTATCTGTATATAAAACCATTCCCTCTGCTGCTGGAGTCGTACAGGCAGTCATCAAGTTTCTTGCC
>CALECF010000071.1 GCA_937948705.1 uncultured Anaerosolibacter sp.
CCCAGAAGAGATTCGCAAAAAAATCATAGGCGATGAAGAAGTCATTACCTGCAGACCAGCAGATTTAATCCCGCCACAATTGGATAATTTCCGAAATGAAATGAAGGAATACCTTGAGCAGGAGGAAGATGTCCTATCCTACGCATTATTCCCGCCAGTGGCAGTAGAATTTTTCAAACATCGTCAAGCTCAAAAGTATAAGATTGATAGCGCCTATGTAGATAAGGATCAAAAGACTTATCCTGTATAAGTACCTTGTAAAAGCTCCTATGAGGAGCTTTTATATTATGTCTTAGCATTGATGATGTAAGTAAACAATATTCGGCCTATTGCTAATATATTTGAGCACCTTTACAGTACTTTTGTCTTCGATAGGCAGCCCACACTTTAGGCATCTGTATCGAGATTTTGGCAACTCCTTATAGCTGGTATCTACAGATAGACATCCATATTTTTTCCAACTCTTCCATCCAGTTTTACATAAAGGATACCGATTATCGTAGTCAGCATAAACCCATCTTAACAATCGGTGGAAGTGAAAGGGATATTTGGTATAATTTATGAATTGCTTAGGGAGTCCTAGCTCTATAGTATAGGACTCGAAGGTTGCCTCTACAGATGTTTGCAATGGATCCTCTATTGAAGTACTCGTAAAATTATAACCTTGCTCCTTTAACCATACTCTTACTCTATCAAACATATATCCTCTACATATTTCAATGGTTTCCTCTTTTGTAACTGCCAAGTTATCTAATAACTTTTTAGTTATTTCTACAGCATGATCGAGGTAGATTTTATTATCAAAAATATCAGGTCTATATAATTCTATAGGAATAATTTCATGATAATATTCTTTTGTCTCTTTTCTCATCGCTCCTATGCAGGTTCCACCAATTAAACTGCCGCTTCCTGAGTCGTCAATTTGAATCAAAATTATCACTCCTATAATCGTTTTAAAAATAAGTAATATTAGTATTTCTTTTATGATACATTACTATTAATGACATATTATTGCTTTTATTTGAAGGAGGTAAATCTATTGAGAATTTTAGTCACTAACGATGATGGTATTTATGCGGAAGGGATTTACAAATTAGCATCTGCCCTAGAAAAAATAGGGGAGGTATGGGTTGTTGCACCAGACCGACAGAGAAGTGCTACTGGTCATGCAATCACAATGCATGATCCTTTACGTGCTGAAAAAGTAAACTTATTTGATAAATCTTTTCATGCATGGTCTATCAATGGGACACCCACCGACTGTGTGAAACTTGCCATAGAGGCCTTAATGGACAAGAAACCCGATATTGTATTTTCCGGGATTAACAAAGGGCCTAATCTCGGCACCGATGTTCTGTATTCGGGTACAGTATCAGCTGCTATCGAAGGTGCTATTTTAGGTATACCCTCTGTTGCTGTTTCCTTAGCTGATCATGAAAATGTAAATTACGATTATGCAGCTGATTTCTGTGCTTCTATTGTTGAAAAAGTTCTAAATACCCCCCTTCCTCCGGATACATTGTTAAACATCAATGTTCCAAATTGCCCAAGGGAAGAGTTGAATGGCGTTAAGGCGACAACCCTTGGTGTCCGTAAGTATAAAAACGCCTTTATAGAACGAATTGATCCTAGAGGTCAAGTGTATTATTGGTTAGGTGGAGAGATTATTGATCATAATAATGAAGAAGGTACTGACATCCATAGTATACAGAATAACTATATTTCTATTACTCCTATTCATTTTGATTTAACGAAATTTGATTTGGTTGAAAAAGTTAATCACTGGAACATAGAATTGGCATGATCATCCTATGCCAATTTTTTATTTAATATCAAATATTTTTCCTATATGTATAAGGGTATACCGTTATAATTATAGACATGAATGCTAACCTTCATGCATGGAATTTGAAAGAATACTTGCATCATTTCATATTTTTATAAAAATATGAAATATTAATTGCAAATTTAACACATCTTTGATATTATGGGATTGAAAAGAAGATCTATTTGTGAAGGGAGCTAACAAGTATGGGAAACCAGAAAGAAAATCTTACTCTAAAGATAAAAAAAGATTGGTGTAAGGGCTGTGGCATTTGTGTGGCGTTTTGTCCAAAGCAAGTACTTGATCTAAAGGACGATAAAATAGAGATCGTAGATATGGAAAAGTGCATCAAATGTGGTTTATGCGAATTACGTTGTCCTGACTTTGCAATATATTTGGGAGGTAACGAGGATGAAAAAAAATAATATTAAATTAATGCAAGGTAATGAAGCATGTGTGGAAGGTGCTATAGCAGCGGGTATGAAGTTCTATGCGGGCTATCCAATTACGCCATCTACAGAAATCGCAGAAGGTTCTGCGCAAAGGCTGCCAATGGTAGGCGGTAAGTTTATTCAAATGGAAGATGAAATTGCGGGTATGGCTACAGCCATCGGTGGTTCCTTAGCTGGTTTAAAGTCAATGACAGCTACAAGTGGACCAGGTTTCTCTTTAAAGCAGGAGAATATTGGCTATGCTGCATTGGCAGAAATTCCTGTAGTTATTGTGGATGTGCAAAGAAGCGGACCTAGTACTGGATTGCCTACGGCGCCATCTCAAGGTGATATTATGCAAGCCAAATGGGGTACCCATGGAGACCATCCAGTCATTGCATTATGTCCATCTTCAGTTAAAGAAACATTCGACCTAACTATCCGCTGCTTTAACTTAGCAGAAAAATATAGAATGCCTGTGTTCTTGATGCTTGATGAGGTCATCGGCCATATGAGAGAAAAAATTGAGATTCCTGATGCCAGTGAAATAGAAATTATTGATAGATTAAAACCAACTCCAGGGGATGAGAACTATTTGCCCTATAAAGTAGAGGAAGGTCAAATCGTACCTGCTATGGCTGCCTATGGTGATGGATATAGATTTCACGTAACTGGTCTTATTCATGATGAGAGCGGTTTCCCTAGCAACAGTACAGAAGTTGCCCAAACCCTTATGACACGAATTATGAAAAAGATTGAGGATAATGTTGAAGATATTATTACTTATGAAGAAACAAACATAGATGATGCTGACGTCATTCTATTATCATATGGGGGAACAGCTCGTTCTGCAAATAGTGCCATGAAGAAAGCCAGAGAGATGGGATTAAAAGTTGGCCTATTCAGACCAATAACGATTTGGCCTTTCCCTGAAAAACGGTTAAAAGAGATTGCTAAAAACGCAAAGTCTATAATTGTGGCTGAAATGAACTATGGTCAACTTGTTTTAGAAGTTGAAAGGGTAGTGAAAGATGCTGCTGATATCTATCATGTTGGCAAAATAAATGGTGAAGTTATTTCTCCTGATGAAATATTGTCTAAAATAAAGGAGGTAATATAAAGTGTCAAGCCAATTAGTACAACAATATTATAGAGCAGATAAACTGCCTCATATTTGGTGTCCTGGATGTGGACATGGAATATTAATGCGATCCGTATCCCAAGCTATTCATAATTTAGGTTTAGATAAAGATAAGGTGTGTATTGTTTCTGGTATCGGATGTTCTTCTAGAGCACCTGGATATATGGATTTTAATACCCTGCACACTACCCATGGTAGAGCATTAGCTTTTGCTACAGGTGTAAAGATGGCAAGACCAGAGCTTGAAGTTATTGTAGTAACAGGAGATGGGGATGCTTCCGCAATCGGTGGTAATCATTTAATCCATGCTGCCAGAAGAAATATCAATATCACTACGATCGTGTTCAATAATAACGTATATGGTATGACAGGAGGCCAATACTCTCCAACAACGCCTACTGGGGATCTAGGAACGACTGCCCCTTACGGAAATATTGATAAAAGTTTTGATATTGCTGCGTTAGCTGGTGCCGCAGGAGCTACTTATACGGCAAGAGGAACTGCATACCATGCCCAGCCGTTAATTAAGCTTGTTGAAAATGCTATTCAGAATAAGGGATTTTCATTAATAGACGCTATCAGTATTTGTCCTACCTACTACGGAAGAAAAAATAAAAAGGGCAGCGCTGTAGATATGATGACCTGGTTAAAGGATCATGCCATCGATGTAAAAGTAGCACAAAAACTTCCTCCTGAAAAATTAGAAGGTAAATTTTTAATCGGTGAACTTAAAAATGTTACTGAGCCTGAATACACAGAAGAGTATCAGAAAATCATTGAAAGATTTCAAAAGGAGAGATAGTATGGGAAATCAAATAGAAATAAGATTAACTGGTTCTGGTGGACAGGGACTCATTCTAGGTGGTATAATACTTGCTGAGGCTGCACTTTTAGACGGCAAAACTGCCATTCAGTCCCAATCCTATGGCCCTGAAGCTAGAGGCGGTGCCAGTAAAGCTGAAGTTATTATCAGTCAAGAAGAGATTGATTATCCTAAGGTAGGCAGTGCAGATTTACTATTGGCTCTAACTCAGATTGCATGTGACAAGTATGCGGATTCTGTAAAGGAGGATGGCATTTTATTGGTAGATAGCACCGTTACACTACCCCAGGGCATCAAAGCTGGTAAAATTGTTCAAGTTCCAATACTTCAGACGGCTTCAGATGTTGTTGGAAAATCAATGGTAGCTAATATTGTTGCCATTGGAGCGATTCAGCAGTTGCTTGAGAGTGTGACAAAGGACTCCTTAGAGGCTGCTGTGTTAAAAAGAGTACCAAAGGGGACAGAAGAGCTAAATCGTAAGGCATTAGCAGAAGGCTATAAAATGGTTGAGCAATTTTAACTGATGATTATGATCAAAAGGGGCAATCCGTATGAGCGATGATGTTAAGGATCTTATTAAAACGATACAGAAAAGTTATCCAAGACTAAGTAAAGGACAAAAACTGATCGCTGAATTTATTACCAAAAATTATGATAAGGCTGCTTTTATGACCGCAAGCAAATTAGGTAATAAGGTAGGTGTCAGTGAATCGACGGTTGTTCGATTTGCCAATGCCCTTGGATATGATGGGTACCCGAAACTACAAAAAGAATTACAGGAACTAATCAAAACAAAGCTTACAACAGTTCAGCGACTAGAAATGTCCAAGGATTATACCAATGAAGGTGCTTTACTAAAAAAAGTGCTTAAGGCTGATATGGATAATATTCGAGCTACCATTGAGGAAATGGATTACGAAGTTTTTCAGAGCGTAGTCGATTGTATTTTTAATGCAAAACGAGTTTATATCATTGGTCTAAGAAGTTCTACTGCCTTGGCTGAGTATTTAGGTTTTTATTTAAACCTTATCCTTGATAACGTAAGAATTGTAACTTCTGGTGTTAGTGATGTATTTGAACAAATGCTTAGAGTTGGAAAAGAAGATCTTGTCATTGGCATTAGTTTTCCTAGGTACTCATCAACAACCCTTGATGCACTTCTGTATACAAAGGAACAAGGTGCTCTTGTGGTTGGCATCACAGATAGCCAAGTATCGCCTATTACATCAATCGCTGATTATACTTTGACTGCTAGGAGCAATATGGCTTCCTTCGTAGATTCATTGGTTGCACCCTTAAGTCTTATTAATGCTTTAGTTGTTGCTGTAGGAATGCGGGAAAAAGAAGAGATCAGCAGCACTTTTGATAAACTTGAACGTATATGGGAAAAACATAACGTATATAATAATAAGCATAACATTTAATGAAATAAGCTACGGGCTACTCCGTAGCTTATTTCATTAAATAGCTTTTAAAAATATGGACTTCTTTTTTTGTTGTATTATCATAAAGAATAATATTCTAACGAATTTCATATTCCTTAGGTTTTATCTAGAAGGATTATGGGAAAAATGTATATAAAGATTCGTATTCAATGAATTTAATGATATAATAGTCCTGTTATAAAGGGGGGCGTGTTTTCATGACAAAAGTCTATTTAGTACGTCATGGTGAAACAACTTGGAATGCCCATTCAAGGGCGCAAGGATCAAAGGATATTGAATTGAGTGACAGAGGAAGGCTACAAGCACAATTGCTTGGGAAACGTTTAGAAAATTATCAAGTCGATTATATTTATAGCAGCGATTTAATACGTGCTTATGAAACAGCAACAACTATTGCAGATTTTTTTCATCTTGAAGTGAATCAGATCCCTGGATTTAGAGAAATGTCTTTCGGCGAATGGGAAGGCTTAACAAATGATCAAATTAAACAAAAGTATGATTCTCACTTTACAATTTGGCGAAATCAACCCCATGAGGCACAGATTCCTGGGGGAGAAATGCTATTAGATGTTCAAAAGAGAGGATTACAAGCTCTACATCAATTGGTAAATCAGCATAGAAATAAAAATATACTCATTGTATCCCATGGGACTGCTCTAAAAGCAATTTTACTTGGTCTGTTGGACATTGATTTATCGTATTTTTATAAAATTAGACAAGATAACACATGCATCAATCTCGTTGAATTTAGAGATTACGGACCTGTTGTTGTGACACTTAATGATACTGCACATATTGAAAATATCGTATATAGAAGGTGATGTTCATGGAAAAGGTTGTTGTGATCGGTGGCGGTGCAGCTGGCATGCTTGCGGCAGGAACTGCTGCATCTAGAGGTAAAGAAGTAATCTTATTGGAAAAGAATGAAAAGCTAGGGAAGAAGATATACATTACTGGAAAGGGTCGCTGTAATATTACCAATACTGGTGATGTTGAAGAATTGCTAAGTAATGTTACAGATAATAAGAATTTCTTGTATAGTGCTTTTTATAGTTTTTCAAATGAAGATATTGTCCAGTTATTACATACGTATGGAACACCCACAAAGGTAGAGAGGGGAAATAGAGTTTTTCCTGTCTCTGATAAATCTAGCGATGTGATTAGAGCGTTAACAAGGTTTATGGAGACCCACCATGTTGATATTAGGCTAAATAGTGAAGTAGCAGATATTCTAGCTGAAAAGGGCACTATTATAGGGGTAAGATTAAAGGACAATTCCATCATTAGCTGTACCAGCGTAATCATCGCAACAGGTGGACTTTCTTATCCAACAACAGGTTCTACTGGGGATGGTTATCGGTTTGCTGCGAATGTGGGTCATCATATCACAAATTTGAAGCCTGCCTTGGTCCCCCTAGAGACAGAAGAAGAGTGGACCCATGAATTACAAGGTTTATCTCTTAAGAATGTTCGGTTAACGGCCCACCATAATAATAAAGAGGTATTTTCTGAACTAGGGGAAATGATCTTTACCCATTTCGGTATTTCAGGTCCCATTGTATTGTCCATGAGTAATTACATCAATAGATTTCTTGAAAAAGGAAAGGTCATGGTAACGCTAGATTTAAAACCAGGCTTAGATGAGGAAAAGTTGGACAAAAGGATTCAAAAGGACTTCGAGAAGTATTCTAGAAAACAGTTCAAAAATGCCTTGGATGATTTACTCCCAAGTAAATTTATTCCTAAAATTATTAACCTTTCAGGAATTTCACCGGAAAAGAATGTACACCAAATCACAAAGGATGAACGTAAACACTTAATCCTTTTGCTCAAGCATTTGAAGATTCATATTCTCCGAACTCGACCCATCATAGAAGCAGTTGTCACCGCTGGGGGCATACAAATAAGAGAGATCAATCCTTCTTCTATGGAGTCAAAGCTAATCAAAGGCTTATTTTTTGCTGGTGAAGTGATTGATGTTTCTGCTCTTACAGGAGGGTATAATCTTCAAATTGCATTTTCAACAGGTTATTTGGCTGGCATAAATGTATAGACATCCTATACTATTTTATTTTTTAGAGGTGATTCCATATGTTAACAAAGATACATAATACAATATATGCCATAGAAAGGTTTTTTCTTGTATTGGCAATATTATGTCTCAGTCTATTATTGGCCTTCCAGCTACTCCATGGGTGGGATGGTGATATTTTACCTGATTTCTATCAATCACTTTTACATCATAAAAGTTATGGAACGAAGCCAATATTTTCTGCAGGGAAAATTACACTCTCCACATATGAGAAAGAAAGCAATAATTCTTCTTTATCAGTCGTTGTAAATGGAGAAACATATGGAAAGTTTGTACATAATCAAATAGATTTAATTGTAAGGAATCATGATATTATTTCAATTGAAGGTGCTGAACCTAACACTTCATCTTTAAAATTTGAAGTTACGAGTACAACAAAGAATATTGTACATCCACAGATCAATAAGATATTCACACTAAATGATGATGATGATCAATTATTTAAGGTGGAATTACATTAAAATTTTGACGTATAGGAGTGAAACAATCTATCATGGATATAAAAAAAATTAGTATTGCCATAGATGGTCCCGCTGGTGCTGGCAAGAGCACCATTGCTAAACTAATTGCTAAGACTATGAATTTAACTTATATTGATACGGGTGCCATGTATCGTGCTCTCACATTTAAGATTTTAAGGGACGCAGTTGATTTATCCGATGAAACTAAACTGCTTGATTTCTTAGATCAAACTAAAATTGAAATTGTAAATGGTGAAATATTGTTGGATGGTTTCTTAATAGCAGAAATGCTCCGTACTCCTGAAATAAATCATTATGTATCAAAGGTGGCACAGATCGCTGTCGTACGAGACAAGATGGTAGAACTTCAAAGAAGTATTGCCATGGATCATAATGTAATTATGGACGGACGGGATATTGGGACTACCGTTTTACCCCATGCAACCTATAAATTTTTCATTACAGCTTCTATTGAAGAAAGAGCCCAAAGAAGATATAATGAGCTATGTGTAAAAGGATTCCATCAAGATTTATTAGAAGTACAAGCTGAGATCGATCAGCGAGATAAAATAGATAGTGAACGAAAGGTATCTCCATTAAAAAGACATGAAAATGCTATTTTAATAGATACCACCGGGTTGACTATTGAAGAAGTAACTGACAAGATCTTGTCTTTAATCAAATAATTTGGAGGCAGATGCTCATGAGTTTCTATTGGTTTGCAAGAAGCCTGATGAAATTATTTATACATATTCTTTATAAAGTGAGGGTAGAGGGGTTAGAAAATTTACCTTCCGATGGTGGCTATATTATTTGCTCCAATCATATCAATAATTTGGACCCCGTTGTCGTTGGCACCTCTATACCGCGAAAAATGAGTTATATGGCTAAGGAAGAACTTTTTCATAATAAACTCCTGGGATTTATCATACTTAAGCTGGGTATGTTTCCGGTAAATCGAAGTGGTGCAGATATTTCTGCAATAAAAAGCTCTATCAGGGTGTTAAACAAAGGGGATGTTTTGGGTATTTTCCCTGAAGGAACTAGAAACCTTCATCGGAATGAAATGAAGGCAAAGCCAGGTCTAGCAATGATTGCCATTAAGGCCAAAGTTCCAATTGTTCCTGTAGCTATTATTTCAGATTATAAACTATTTGGCAGTATTAAGATTCAAATTAATAAACCCATCACCTATAATGAATATTATAATCTTAAGATAGATGTAGATACATATCAGCATCTAAGTCAAAAAGTAATGGATTCCATTGAAAATCTAAGAAAACTATCTGAACAAATAAATTAAATCTGCTGCTACAGCAGGAATTTCGTAATCAAATGTAGAATCTAAATAAAACCATGGATAGGAGGCATACTAATATTGGAAATCATTGTTGCAGAGCAATCAGGATTCTGCTTTGGGGTAAAAGAAGCGATTAACAAAACATTTCGGGCTGCCAATGAAATTAAAGATAAAAGTATCTATACTTTTGGGCCCCTTATTCATAATTCACAGGTAATCGATCAATTAAGATCATTAGGTATTGACTCTATTGATTCTGTGGAACAAAAGCCTAATAGTACAGTTATCGTTCGCTCCCATGGAGTACCTTTTTCTTTTTATAACCTTGCAGAAAATCATCAGATTCAACTCATTGATGCTACCTGTCCCTTCGTAAGGAAAGTGCAGAATATTGCGAGAGAGTATTATTTAAAAGGATACTGCGTTGTAATAGTGGGTGATAGTGAACATCCTGAGGTTATAGGGATAAATGGGTGGTGTGATAATCATGCCTATATTGTCCAAAATGAGAAAGCCTTACAAGATGTCCCCTCATGCGAGAGGATGTGTATCGTTGCACAAACCACCATTACTCAGGATTTATGGGATCGCATAACCCAGCAGCTAGAACATAAGGCCAAGATTATTGAAAAGTTTAATACCATTTGTATTGCTACAAAAGATAGACAAACTTCTTGTGCCAATATAGCAAGTCAAGTTGATGCTATGATTGTTATTGGTGGCCATCACAGTTCTAACACACAGAAGCTTGTTCAAATAAGTAAAACCCATTGTAAAAATACTTACCATATAGAAACTGCTGAAGAATTGCCAATTAAACAATTAATAAATATGAAAAAAATTGGAATAACAGCCGGAGCCTCAACCCCGGACTGGATCATTAAGGAGGTTATTGATAAAATGAGCAATGCTGATCAACACAATAATGAGATGATGAATATGATGGAGGAAATCGAGAATTCTTTAAGGGTACCTCGACGCGGTCAAACATTAAAAGGTAAGGTCATCCATGTAACTGATAATGAAATTATCGTAAGTATTGGATATAAATCTGATGGTATCATTCCTAAAGGCGAGATTTCAAATGATCCTACAGCAAACCCAAGAGATATCGCACAGGAAGGTGATGATATTGATGTTTATGTCATTAAAACTGATGACGGTGAAGGCAATCTGCTTCTTTCCAAAAGAAGAGTAATTTCTGAAAAAGGATGGGATATCCTAGAAGAAGCCAATAGTGAGGGTAGGATTGTACCTGTAAAGGTCGTTGAAGTTGTTAAAGGTGGCGTGATTGCTGTATACGCTGAAATAAGAGGCTTCATCCCCGCGTCACAGCTGTCTAACAGCTATGTAGATGATATGCAAGCTTTTGTAGGTACATCCCTTGATGCAAAAATTATTGATTTAAATAAAGATAAAAAGAAGGTTGTTTTCTCACGTAAAGCAGTGATTGTGCAAGAGAATGAGAAGAAGAGAACGCTTCTATGGAAAACAATTGATAAAGGCAGTGTTATAGATGGTGAAGTAAAACGAATTACAAATTTTGGTGCTTTCGTAGATATTGGTGGTATTGATGGACTCGTTCATATATCAGATTTAACATGGGGAAGAGTTGGTCATCCTTCGGAGGTTGTGCAGATTGGTGAAAAAGTAAAAGTAAAAGTACTTGATTTTGACCAAGATAAGAACAAAGTATCTCTAAGCTTGAAGTTGACAACACCGGAACCTTGGGCAGCACTCGACGAAAAATATCAAGTTGGTGATATCGTTCAGGGAAAAGTTGTTCGAATTGCTGATTTCGGTGCCTTTATTGAATTAGAGCCAGGTTTAGATGGTTTGGTTCACATATCCCAGATTTCTGATAAGCATATCTCTAAACCATCTCAAGAAGTTCATGTTGGACAAATCGTAAACGTGAAATTACTTGAAATTAACAAAGAATCTAAACGTATCAGCTTAAGCATCAAAGAAGCTGCTGCTGATCAGCTGAATGTTGAAACTATATCGTCTCACGATGATGAAGTAACTACAATTGGTGATATCATTGAATCAAAGGAATAAGAAAGCCCAGCTTTCTTTTTCTTTTTGTTCAGTGATTCGTGTTTTACAGAAGATTAATTAAAACCTCTTTACACTTTAAGACTGTATAATTCTACAGTCTTTTTTTTATTTTCTCTTTATGATAAAATAAGAATTAGTATCATTCTTCTCTTAGATCACGATGATGATACATAGACTATTCTTAATGAAGGGGATTACATATGCAAAACTATGAAAAGTTCAAGGAACAGATTTTTAATAAAACTGGAATTAATCTTTCTTGTTATAAGGAAAGGCAGATGAAAAGGCGAATAGACTCTCTTATAAAAAGAAATAATTTTGATACCTATGATGACTATTTTCAAGCGATCAGTAAGGATAAGGTGTTATTTGGAGAATTCATTAACTATCTTACCATCAATGTATCAGAGTTCTATCGAAATGCCAACCAATGGGAAATTATAAAGACTGATATTGTTCCTGAACTTCTAAAGCATTCAAAGAATTTAAAAATTTGGAGTGCTGCATGCTCTACCGGGGAAGAGCCCTACTCCCTCGCCCTCGTTTTAAGTCAACTCCTTCCATTAAGTGCCATAAAAATTTATGCCACTGATATAGATAGGGAGGCCCTCAACAAGGCTCAAATTGGTATTTACTCTCCCAAAAGTATTGAAAGCATACCAAAGGATTTAGTCAACAAGTACTTCACAAAGATTGGGGATGCTTTCAAAATATCTGAGGAGATTAAAAAATGTGTTGAATTTAAACAACATAACCTTCTAAGTGATAAGTATCCTGAAAAATGTGATTTGATCGTCTGCAGAAATGTTATGATTTACTTTACAGAAGAATCAAAAGAGGAAATGTATCGTAAATTTCATGATTCATTAAATAGCCATGGAATTCTATTTGTTGGGAGTACAGAACAAATTATTTTACCAAATCGCTATAACTTATCTGCGTTAAAAACTTTTTTTTATAAGAAGAACATAA
This sequence comes from uncultured Anaerosolibacter sp., assembly GCA_937948705.1. The sequence goes on from CALECF010000071.1 coordinate 12,552, forward strand.
AATAATTATATTCAAAAAACAATTATCATTTTTTAACATTCATTCGATAATTGTTTTTTTATGTTTAATCATGTCGTATTTGTGAAATTTTGATGTTTTTTCGTTGAATAATGACCCAATTTGCTATTGAAAGTTCTTCGTTTAGAAAGGATTTCTTGCAAGAAATACAGAAATAGTCATAAGCGAGGAGGGGTGTATGTGGTTGAGATTGATAAGAGTAAACGATATTCTATTGCTGATGTGAGCAAGATCACAGGATATGATAAACATGTACTTAGATTCTATGAGACTGAATTTTGCTTTGACATACCTCGAACAGAGTCCAATCGTAGGTACTATACCTATAAGGAAATAGAAAAGTTCTTTTATTTAAAAGATTTACAAAGCAAGGGATTGACAAATAAACAAATTAAGTTAGTATTCAATTCACCTGAAATACTAATTTCTGCGAATAAAGAAGTTGCCCTAGCGGCTACTGAAACCGCTGTGTCTTCACTGGAAAATGGTATTATGCAGCCACACCTCATAAATGATCTCTGTCAAAAAATTAATGAATCCATTCAATTTAATCTTCAAACCCAGCTCAATGATGCAAAATTTGAAATCATCAATCGGTTCGAAGAAATGATGAACACCGATGGAGAAGAAAATCATCCGGTTTATAGACAAGAAAAAGATATCCTAATTTGTGAAAATGCAAGACTAAGAATGAAGCTTAAGGAAAAGTCTTATGAAGTCGCGGAGCTGAAGGAGAAGGTTAAACGGCATCAACATCAAACCCAACCATTTTGGAAAAGAATATTCAATTTGAAAAAAGATATGGTTTTATAAAACTATATCTTTTTTTATTCATATAAATCTATTCATGTAGCTTTTACAAGTATAGACAAATATATAGCACTATATTTGTTTGGTTAGAACAAATAATAAAGTCATAAACCATAAAAGGAGAATCTGCTATGAAAGTAAATCATGTTTCTTATACGAATATAGATGAGATAGATTATTATGCAAAAATTCTTAGCAACACACAAGATCCCATTAAGAAAAAGATTTTTGACTTTCAGCAATTATCTCGCTTGTTTGCAACGATGGATAGTTTCCCTGTTTCTAAATCCACTTACTATGATTTAAAAGACGAATTTCCATCGCAAAGTATATTGATGAAGTATCTAGCGTTAAGTTATTCTATATATCGGCAACTTTCTAGTGAAGGCCATAACTACATTGAATTTAAAGCCAGCTTTCTATCTCTTATAGAAGGATTTATCCATCAGTTCTATGAACTGGATTTGCCTATTAAAGATCCCCATCATCAAGGGTTGCTATGGATCTATCCAAAGCTTCAGTATAGACATTTTTTAATGGATTGTATGATGCTGGGAAATCATACTGAATATTGTATTGATATATCCACTATTGAAGAGATTGTACAAATTATGGCAGGATTCACTAGATATGAACTCGATCAAACCTTAGCTGAGACAAATTACCAAGTGAATTTTCCATCCTTAATCTATGCCAATATCCGATTATACGAAAAAGGATATTTAGAAGTTCGTGATGGTAATGGGAGTATAGAAATTCAGCTAAACCTTAAGCCTCAAAGTTCTTTTTTCCCCATATTCTCTAAGCATAACTACACCCTTAAAAAAACAATTATAAATATCTGCCAGAAAAGCTACAATGAACATTATTCCTATAAAGATTTTCAGTAACAATTTTATTGTATACAATTGACAACATTGCATACAAGTATTATAATATGTATATATACTACATCGAAAATAATAGGGGGAATTTATCATGAGAACTCAAAATTATAATGTAGAAGTAATGGATCATATGAAGGAGTGCGGGTTTATTAGCTGTATCCACTGTACAGGAGGATATTGTACGAACGGCAATTCTTGTGATTTATATGAACGTCATCTCAGACAAGAGGACTAGAGGCTAATTTCCCTATAGCCTCTATGTGATATAAATAAAAGAGAAAGCTTTCAAAAGAAAGCTTTCTCTTTTATTTATTATTGGGGTATTTTTCCAGAGCAACTTTTAGAATTTCCATAGACTTTCTTAGATCATCCTCATTGAGAATATATGCAATTCTTGCTTCATCTTTTCCTAAGCCTGGTGTTCCATAGAAACCTTCAGCTGGAGCTAACATCACGGTTTCACCATTTAAATCAAAATCATTTAGCAGCCAGATGACGAATTCTTCTGCATCTACAACAGGTAGCTTTACAATCACGTAGAAGGCCCCTGTTGGTTTTTCGCAGATCACGCCCGGAATAGCTGCTAATGCTTTATGAACTATATTTCTTCTCTTTTCATATTCTTGAAGTACTGTATTAAAATACTCATCCGTCACGTTATAAAGCTCAACTGCACCAACTTGATCTAGGGTTGGACAACATAATCTTCCCTGACAAAGTTTTAAAATCTGCTTCATAAGATCTTTGTTCTTGCTTATGACAGCACCAATTCTTGCACCACAAGCGCTAAATCTCTTAGAAACACTATCGACGATAACTACGCGATCTTCAATACCAGAGATATTACCAAAGCTCGTGTATTCTAAATTGTCATAGACAAACTCCCTATATACTTCATCGGCAATAATAAACAAGTTGCTTTCTTTCGCAATCTCTGCTATAAGTTTAACTTCTTCCTTCGTATATACAACACCCGTAGGATTACCAGGATTAGAAAGAAGTATAGCTTTGGTTCTTGGTGTGATTGCCTTCTGAATAACTTCTTTGGAAGGCAAATGAAAGCCCTTAGAAGCATGGGTGGTAATAGAAACTACATTAACCCCCACTGCAGTGGAAAAACCGTTATAGTTCGTGTAGAAAGGCTCAGGTACAATAATTTCATCTCCATCATCACATAGGGCAATTAATGCAAATAGTAATGCTTCACTGCCGCCATTTGTAATTAATATTTCATCCTTGTCAAATCTCATATCGTATTTTTTATAGTATGTAGAAATTGCGTCAATTAGTTCAGGTATTCCTTGGGAAAAGGTATATTTTAGAACTTTTTCATCGAACTTTCTGACAGCTTCCATAAAATTCTCTGGTGTTTCAATATCAGGTTGTCCGATATTTAAGTGATACACTTTTTTACCTTGTTTTTTTGCATTCTCTGCAAAAGGCACTAGCTTACGGATCGGAGATTCCTGCATGCCCATAATTCTTTTAGATAAATTCATAAAATTACCCCCTATATTCAATATTACTAAAATCTCATTTTTATAATCCCACATAACGTTGAATTTATGTAGGATATTTGTATCTCAGATTAATTTTCTATTTATTGCTTCACATGTATTGTGTCATAAAAACAAATGCTATAAATGTAAGACAAAAAGTAGAGTGCTTTATTTCCCATAAATCTAATGCAAATGAGTGATGTGAATGAACTACTATTTTTTGTTTCACTATAAGCATAACACACGGACCATGTATCTTGCTGAAACCCTTAGTAAAGAGAATTTGATGCTTCAATTTATGCAGTATTCAGGCGAGATCAATCCAGAAACTATCCATGTTACAGAATTATCAATTCTTCACGAATTTAGGGAAAACCATTAGTTTGTTTTGGTTTTCCCTTTTTGATACTCATAATTTTGCAAGAAAAATTTGTCGTTTTATGATATAATAGAAAAAATCTCACATGAGAATACGAGGTGTTTCATGAGACTTATTCCAATTGACGCTGTAAAAGATGGCGCTTTTCTAGCACAACCCTTATACAATGATAAAGGCCAAATTCTTCTTGCAAAGGGCACTAAGATAAGTAGTAAATTTCGAGAAAAAATCAAGGAAGCTGGATTTTATACAGTTTATATCCTCGATGAATATAGTAATGAAGAAATCGAGGATATCATCAAGCCAGAAATTCGCCGTAAAACTATTACCTCAGTCACCACAGTATTAAACCATATTTCTGACTCTAACAATCCTGAAAAAAACTTTTCTCATAAAAAAAAGCTTGAAACCAATATCAATGGTGGCTTAGAGCAAATTGAAGAACTGGTAAAAAACATAGTGGATGATGTGTTCTCACAGAAAAATGTGATGATTAATCTTGTAGATATTAAGAACAATGATAGCTATACATATTATCATAGTGTAAATGTAGGGATTTTAGCGTTGGTTCTAGGTATTGGTATGAATATGAATAAAATGGACCTTTATGATTTAGTGATGGGTTCTCTACTTCACGATGTGGGAAAAATGTTTATCCCAAAGGAAATTCTTAATAAAAAAGGGAAACTTACTCCCGAAGAATTTAGTATTATGCAAGAACATTCTAGTAGAGGTTTTAATTACTTGAAGGATCATACAGATTTAAGCGGCAAGGTTAGAATTATTGCACTCCAGCATCAAGAGAAGGTCGATGGAACTGGATATCCTTATAATTTAAAAAATGATCAGATATTTCCGCTTTCTAGAATCACATCCATCGCCGATGTCTATGATGCATTAACATCGGCTCGGCCTTATAGAAATGGACTGCATCCAAACGAAGCCGTCGAATATATCATGGGTTCAGGCGGAAGATATTTTGATATGGACATGGTTAAGGTTTTTGTAAAAAAGGTTGTTCCTTATTCAGTCGGTACCATTGTTAAGTTGAGCAATCAATCCATTGGTATTGTGGAAAGCATTAACCAAGAGTTTATTCTTAGACCCGTTATAAAAATATTGAAGCAGAATAATGTAATGGTTGCACCATTCTTATGTGATTTGAAAAGGGAGTATAACATTGTTATTGAAGGCATTGTCCATAATCTTTAGTTTATTGCATGACTCATAAATGATCATGGTAAAAAAACAAAACCGTGGCATACTATTGCTAAGAGGTGATGATCATGTCAAAAAATAGAGGGATTGTTCCAGAAGCAAGAATTGCATTGAATTCGTTTAAAGAGGAAATTGCAAAGGAATTAGGCCTAGAGAATTTTACCTATGCAGGCTATGTAGGCGGAAATATGGTTCGCCGAATGGTTGAAACTGCTGAGAAGGATCTAGCTGAAAAATATAAACTGCAGTAAAAAACATAATCCTGATTTTTCGGGATTATATTTTTTACTGCAGTTTATATGAAAGTTGTTTAACTCCTGGATAATTTCTTCTTTTTTCATAATAGATTTGATATAATAAATTTTAGATTGTGCAACACTACTAGTATAATAAGCTGAACTTAGGAGGCGGTTTTTTGAGTAAAAGAAAGGAAGTTACTGTTTCAACCGATGAACTACTCAAGCAACAAATTTATATAAATGAATTGCGTCAAGAAAGTAATGACTATATGGCTTCTACAGGAAAACAAAAGTTATATCATATCGTAACATATGGCTGCCAGATGAACGAGCATGATTCTGAGAAATTAGCTGGCATGCTGGATACAATGGGTTATGCAGAGACTAATTCAATCAATCATGCTGGTTTGGTGATTTATAATACATGTTGTGTCCGTGAAAATGCTGAACTGAAGGTTTATGGAAACCTAGGTCATCTAAAGACGTTAAAAAAAGAACGGCCAGACATGATTATTGCCGTTTGTGGATGTATGATGCAGCAAGCCCATGTCGTTGATGAAATCAAAAGAAAGTATAACCATGTAGATTTAGTGTTTGGTACCCATAATCTTCATAACTTTCCCCAACTCCTGGCTAATTGTAAGCAAGCAAATAGTATGCTCGTGGAGATATGGGATGAAGAAGGGGACATAGTAGAAGGTGTACCTGTAATTCGCAAATACGAACTAAAAACTTATGTAAATATTATGTATGGGTGTAATAATTTCTGCACCTATTGTATCGTTCCTTATACAAGGGGTAGGGAGAGAAGTAGAAAACCAGAGGATATTATTGGGGAAATATCAGCACTAGTTACTGCAGGTACAAAAGAGGTGACGTTACTAGGACAGAATGTTAATTCCTATGGGAGGACTCTTGAAAACCCCATGGAGTTTGCAGATTTACTTTACGAGATTGATAAAATTCCCGGTCTAGAAAGGGTACGCTTTATGACGTCTCATCCGAAAGACCTTTCTCCGCGGCTTATTGAAGCCCTAAGGGATTGCAAAACCTTGTGCGAACATATACATCTTCCTGTTCAATCAGGAAGTTCACGGATTCTAAATAAGATGAACCGGCATTATACAAAAGAGCAGTATCTTGATCTAGTTTCACGCTTGCGTCAAGCTGTCCCTGATATTGCCATCACTACGGATATTATCGTCGGCTTTCCTGAGGAGACGGAAGAAGATTTTTTAGAAACCCTCAGCCTGGTTGAAGAAGTAGAATATGATGCAGCATTCACATACTTATACTCTGTACGAGAAGGTACCCCCGCAGCAAAATATGAGGAGCAAATACCTGATGATATTAAACACCATCGTTTTAACAGGCTCTTAGATACGTTGAATGGAATCGTAGGAAGAAAGAATGCTCTTTTAATGGATCAGATCGTAGAAGTCCTTGTAGAGGGTGAAAGCAAATATGATAGCAGCAAGTTGATGGGCAGGACAAGGTCCAGCAAGTTGGTAAACTTTTCTGGATCTAAGGAGACAATCGGTAAAATCGCTCATGTAAAAATTACCGATCCTAAGACCTTTAGCTTAAATGGTATTCACATTGAATCACTGCAGCAGTAGATAAAACCAAGGTTCTCCTTGGTTTTATCATTTTATGGTATAATAAAAATAGAACAAGTTATTAGGGGGATGGAAAATGGAGAACCTAACTCCAATGATGCGACAATATCTAGATCTTAAAGGATTATATAAGGATAGTATCCTTTTCTTTCGGTTGGGCGACTTTTATGAAATGTTTTTTGAAGATGCCCTTACGGCATCTAGAGAACTTGAGATCACTCTTACAGGACGTGATTGTGGTCTTTCAGAGAGGGCGCCTATGTGCGGGGTTCCCCATCATGCTGCTGACAATTATATTTCTAGATTAATTGATAAAGGCTATAAAGTTGCGATATGTGAACAAGTGGAAGATCCTTCCGCAGCCAAGGGTATTGTAAAACGAGATGTGGTACGGGTAATTACTCCAGGAACACTCATTGATCCTCATTTACTCCCTGAAAAAGAGAACAATTATATTATGTCTCTCTTTTTAGGGAAATCTGGCATTGGTATTGCCTTTGCTGATATTTCTACAGGCGAATTAAGGACTACACAGTTTTCCGGTCCAAAGGCAAATTTAAGTCTGTTGGATGAGATCGCTAAGGTTTCTCCCAAAGAAATTATCACAAATAGTACAGAATATCTCGGTATATCGGTAGAAGCAGCTATTAAAAGCTTTGTACCTACTAATTTATATGTATTTGATGGTTGGGCTTTTGAAAATAACTTCGCTGAAAAGAAAATTAAAGATCATTATCACATCCTATCCTTAGATGGCCTTGGCTTGTTGGATAGTCCCTGGAGTATCTCCGCCACGGGGGCACTGCTGGAATACCTGCAGCAAACGCAAAAAAACACTTTAGATCACATGAATCATGTGAAACTATATGCCTCAGAGCAATACATGATTTTAGATAAATTCACGAGAAGAAATCTTGAACTGATTGAAACCATGAGGGATAAATCTAAAAAGGGTTCTTTGCTGTGGGTATTAGATCGTACATCCACTGCTATGGGCGCCAGAATGATAAGGCGATGGATCGAAGAACCCTTACGAGATATAGAAGCGATTAGGATCAGACTAGAATCTGTGGATGGACTAAAAAATGCGCTGCTCCTTCGGGAAGATCTGAAAGAATTGCTAAATCAGGTGTATGATCTAGAGCGATTGGCTGGAAGAATTGCTTATGGCAATGCCAATGGAAGGGATTTGGTTGCACTAAAACTTTCACTTGAAGTACTACCCCAAATAAAAAATATCTTGAGTGGTATCCATGTCCATGGGTTAACTGCCATTCTTGCCCAGATCGATACCCTAGACAATGTATACCGCCTCATTGAGGATGCAATTGTTGAAAATCCTCCCTTAGCAATTAAGGAAGGTTCCCTTATCAAAGATTCCTATGATACTGAAATCGCATTACTTCGAGAAGCTATCACCAATGGGAAAACTTGGATCGCTAATTTAGAACATCAGGAGCGACAAACCACAGGTATTAAATCTCTTAGAATCAGCTACAATAAGGTTTTTGGTTATTACATAGAAATTACAAAATCTAATATTGGCCTTGCACCACAGCACTATGAGCGTAAGCAAACCCTTGCCAACGCTGAGCGCTATATTATTCCAGAGCTTAAGGAAATAGAATCAAAAATACTAGGTGCTGAAGAAAAGATTGTAGACCTTGAATATCAGGTATTCATAAAAGTAAGAAGTGAAGTCAGCAAATACACGGAAAGAATTCAAACCACTGCATCAGCCCTAGCCCAATTAGATGCTCTTGTATCCTTTGCAGAGGTGAGTGATAAATCAAGCTACGTCAAGCCAGTGATATCCAATGGAGATTGCCTGGAAATCATCAATGGAAGGCATCCTGTAGTGGAACGTTCCATGACATTCGGATCCTTTATAGCCAACGATACACGATTAGATACTGAAAAAAATCGTTTTGCAATCATTACAGGTCCCAATATGGCAGGAAAGTCTACTTATATGCGTCAGGTAGCTTTGATCGTTTTAATGGCGCAAATTGGCTGCTTCGTTCCAGCAGATCAGGCGACCATCGGAATTGTTGATCGAATATTTACGAGGGTAGGCGCTTCTGATGATCTTGCCCAAGGCCAAAGTACCTTTATGGTAGAAATGAGCGAATTGGCCAATATTCTGAACAATGCTACGAATAAAAGCTTAATCATCTTAGATGAAATTGGACGTGGTACGAGTACTTATGATGGATTAAGTATTGCATGGGCTGTAGTTGAATATATTAGCAATCATGGACATATCGGTGCCAGAACATTGTTTGCCACTCACTATCATGAGTTAACAGAGCTAGAAGGTATTATTGACGGTGTGAATAATTATTGTATCTCTGTGAAGTTACATGGTGATGATATTATTTTCCTTCGCAAGATCATTCCTGGGGGTGCAGATCAAAGTTATGGTATTCAGGTAGCTAAATTAGCTGGCGTGACAGACACGGTTATTACCCGGGCAAAGCAAATACTTAAAGAACTTGAGGTCAATGATATCAACCGTTCTCACATACCCCAACGTGTTAGTGAACCACCAAAGTTAGTACAAGAACAGCAGCAATTAACGCTATTTTCTGATCCTACTCAAGATATTCTAAATGAGTTGAAAAATATAGATATTGTCAATATTACACCCATAGAAGCAATGAATCGTTTGTATAAGCTTGTAAATATGACGAAAAATTAAAGGTGATATCATGAGCAATCGCATAATAAAACTCGACCTCCATACAGCCAATAAAATTGCAGCAGGTGAAGTAGTGGACAGACCTGCCTCAGTTGTAAAGGAGTTGGTTGAAAACGCCATTGATGCACAGTCTACATCAATTGTCGTTGAGATACGAGAGGGAGGCAAGTCCTATATACGAGTTACTGATAATGGATCTGGTATAGATGAGGCTGATATAGAGCTGGCATTTGAGCGTCACGCTACCAGTAAGCTAAGAAAGATTGAAGATCTAGACACGATTTTATCTCTAGGTTTTAGGGGCGAGGCCCTCGCCAGTATCGCTTCTGTTTCTCAGATTGAACTAATTACTAAAACTGAAAATGAAGATAGTGGTATTGCCCTCGATATTATGTCTGGTAAGATTATCTCCCGTAATAGAATAGGGACAACGAGAGGCACCACATTTATTATTAAAAACTTATTTTATAATACACCCGCCCGACTGAAATTTATGAAGTCTGCTTCTACAGAAGCTGCTTACATCAATGATGTGGTTAGTAGATTAGCTATGGCCCATCCAAACATCTCGGTTCGGTTCATTCATAATGACAGTATTATTTTCTCAACTTCAGGATCAAGTAATGTTGTCCATAGCATCGCCAGTATATATGGGAAAGAATTAGCTAAGAATATCTACCACTTTCAAAAAGAACAGGGGCAAATTGCTCTTGAGGCTTTTGTTACCAAGCCTTCTTTCTATAGAGGAAATAGACAACTTCAATCTTTTTTTATTAACGGACGTTATATAAAGAGCGAGCTACTGCAAAACTGCATTGAAGAAGCCTATAGGAGCCTTCTTCCAATTAACAAACATCCTATTTGTTTCATTTATCTCACTATGCCGCCTGAACTCATTGATGTGAATATACATCCTACAAAACTAGAAGTTAAGTTTAGCAACGAGGACATATTAAAGACTTTCATAGTAAGGTGTATCAAGGAGTCCTTGTACCGACAGAATCTTGTTGCAGAAGTGTCTTTTCAAAGCACAAAATCAAAGGATCGACCCGTTGAAACAGTTGTTAATCCAATGCCGTTAAAGGAATCGAATCAACCTTTCATCGAAAAGCGCTCGGATATCGTTAGAAAACTTGAAGAGGATAAATTACCTAGTTTGACAAATAATAAGGTTAAACAAAAGGATGATTTTTTACAGGTACACGAAGAACAAATGATATATAATCCTTCTGTAACTCCTTCTATAACGATGCCTCTTCAAAGAGATTCCGATGAAAAGTCTCCATCTGAGAATATTAGAATTAGCGAAATAAATATTATTGGCCAATTGTTTCATACCTATCTCGTAGGTGAATACAATGAAGCATTGTTTTTAATAGATCAGCACGCTGCCCATGAGCGCATCATATTTGAATGGATGTTGAAAAAGTTTAAAACTCGATCTGTTATGGTTCAGCAGCTATTGATCCCTATTGTAGTAGAACTGACCTTTGGTGAATGGACTGTGGTCATGGATAATCGTAATTTATTTTCCCAATTTGGTTTTGAGGCTGAAGATTTCGGACAGCATACCGTGCTGATTCGTACTGTACCAATGATCCTAGGTGAACCAGAGGCTAAAGGGTTTTTTCATGAGATCATCGATCGCTTTATGAAGGATCAATCTCTACTAGTGGATTATAAAATAGATAAGGTTATCGCTATGGCCTGTAAGGAAGCGATTAAAGCCAAAGATAAACTTGATGCCTTGGAGATGAATGAACTCTTAAAGCAACTTGAACATCTAGAGAACCCATACACATGCCCCCATGGGAGACCAATCATTGTATCTATGTCAAAGTACGAAATTGAGAAAAAATTTAAGAGAGTATAGTGGAGGGTGAATATGAAAAAACCTCTTTTAATTATTGTTGGTCCTACAGCGGTAGGCAAAACAGAGACATCTATCGCTGTCGCAAAAAAGCTAAATGGCGAAATTATTTCTGCTGACTCCATACAAGTGTATAAGCATTTAGATATAGGTAGTGCAAAGCCTAGCCTTTCCGAGCAGGAGGGTATTCCTCATTATCTTATGGATGAAATTGACCCAATGGAAAGCTTTTCTGTTTCTGATTTTCAACGAAAAGCAAAGGAATGCATTCGTCTCATTTATAATAAGAACAAGCTTCCCATCATCGTTGGAGGAACTGGTTTATATGTAAATTCCATTATCTATCAAATGGACTTCACCAGTACTGCATCTAATTGGAGCTTAAGAAAGCAGCTTGAGGAAGAATCAGAGTTATATGGAAATGAATTCTTACATGATAAGCTAAAAGCAGTGGATCAGGATGCTGCCGATAGGATTCATCCCAATAATGTAAAGCGAGTCATTCGTGCCCTAGAAGTGTATTATGAGAGTGGGAATAAAATACACGATTTCAAGAATACTTTTTCTGAAAATCCTGACTACAACTATATTTTAATCGGATTAATAAGGGATCGACAACAGCTTTATGATCGTATTAACCAAAGGGTAGATTTGTTGATTAAAAATGGATTGGTTGATGAAGTCAAGCATCTTATGACTTTAGGTCTTGATGAGGACAATATTTCCATGAAGGGACTAGGGTATAAAGAGATTATCGGATATCTTAAAGGTATGTATGGTTTTGAAGAAGCTATAGAAATACTAAAGAGGAATACCCGACGCTACGCCAAACGTCAATTAACGTGGTTCCGACGCTATGATAAAATAAAATGGTTTGATATAAATCATTTTGAATCAAAAGATGCTTTGGTACATAACATTCTTCAATATGTAGAAGGAGAATCAAGCTTGATATAGAATTATTTATTAATCAGGGATTGATTAAATAGGAGGGGTTATACATGAAAACTACAATTAATTTACAAGATGTTTTTTTGAACCAAGTTAGAAAGGAACATGTTCATATTACAATATATTTGGTAAATGGCTTTCAACTCAAGGGAATGGTAAAGGGATTTGATAGTTATACGATTGTGCTAGAAAGTGATGGCAAGCAACATCTTATATATAAACATGCGATCTCTACGATTTCTCCTATAAAGCCTGTCAATTTTGCTGCTGCAAGTAAAAAGCAAGAAGTGGAAGAAGAATAAAAAAAAAGAAAAAAGCCGACCCTTTGGTCGTTTTTTTTCTTTTTTTATGCATATGATGTTATAGTACTTAAATTGAGGTGATGGAGATGAATCTAATTAACACTTATAATGAGTTTAATAAAATACTATCCCGGCTAGAAAGAGGCAAAATTAGTGCTGAAGATGCCATTGAAAAAATCCCTCCCCATACCAAGACTACTATAACTGAAAAGGATGACTCTGATAGCCTAGAAATCCTGATCAAGGAATTAGACAATATGGTCGGGTTAGAAAAGATTAAAACATTTGTGAAGGAAGTAAATGCCTACATAGAGATTCAAAAGAAGAGAAAAGATGAACATCTATTGACGAATGCCTTGGTCATGCATATGATCTTTAAGGGAAATCCAGGCACTGGAAAAACCACCGTTGCCCGACTTCTAGGAAAAGTTTTTCTAAAGATGGGAGTTTTGGAAAAAGGCCACCTCATCGAAGTGGAAAGAGCCGACCTAGTGGGTGAGTATATCGGACACACTGCCGTAAAGGTAAGGGATCATATACGGCGGGCCCTAGGTGGCATCCTTTTTATTGATGAGGCATATTCCCTTGTTAGAGGTGGTGAAAAAGACTTTGGTAAGGAAGCCATCGACGCTTTAGTAAAAGGGATGGAAGACCATAAGGAAAATTTAATTCTTATCCTGGCTGGCTATCATGATGAAATGGAACTTTTCATAAAAAGTAATCCTGGTCTAAAGTCACGTTTTCCCATCCATATTGATTTCCCTGATTATGAACTGGATGATCTGATTCGAATAGGGGAATTGATGGTTGAAAAAAGGGAATATAAGTTATCTATGTCTGCAAAAGCAAAACTTGCCAAGATAATAACAAAAAAGAGAATGGAAGACAAAATGTTAAGTGGAAATGCCCGGCTGGTTAGGAATATTATCGAAAGAGCTATTCGTAAGCATGCAGTGAGACTTCAGAAGATAACGGCATTGTCCAAAGATGATTTAATGACAATTCGAGGTGAAGACATTACAGAGGGGGATGTTTAATGAAAAAATGTCTCATCATAGGAAAAGCGAATGTAGGTAAAACACTTTTCTTAATTCATTTCGCTAATTATTTGGGTATAGAGACCCTCCATATAAAACATAGCGTACTTGATGACACTATGCAACGTAAGCTTTATACCCTTAAAGATGCAGTAGAATCCTTGGTTTCACATACTCCATTCAAGACCAAAGGTTTACAATCAATAGAACTGGAACTACCCACTTTAAAAGGTCATATAAAACTTGAATACATTGATAGTAGTGGATTGATTGATGGGATTCATGGGGATCGGATTATCCGGCGTGGAATAGTAAAAACCTTAGACGCAATAAGGCAAAGTGATATTATTCTACATGTGATAGATATCACCAGTTATGGACTACGCCATGCCGATGTAATAAGCAGTTTCGGAAAAACAGATTTACAACTCACTCAGTATGGCATATCTCATCAAGGCTATGCAATTTTAGCCAATAAGATAGATTTACTCGAAAACAAGTCAAAACTTGCACATTTACAAGGGGATTATCCTCATCATACCGTCATTCCTGTGTCAGCCCTCACAAGTCAAGGTTTTAACGAAGTGAAAGCGTATTGTTGTTATAAATCTAAATGAGATTCATATCCTCATTATGTCCTCATGTACCAAATTGATTCTGCCTTTAATATATGTTAAAATACAAAAGAATAAAAAGAAGAAGGTGAGGATCTTTATGGAAAAAACCACAGCAGAACTTTTACATAATGTTTTTCATATACATGATGATGTGATTCAAAGAGGTAGGGAAGCAGAAGAAGAAATTAAGGATATCTTTAAGCGGCTTGAAGATATCCGCGAATACAATCAGTATAAAGTACTCCATGCAATGCAGTCATGTAGAATCAGTGATATGCATTTTAATTGGCACACAGGATATGGTTACAATGATCCTGGTAGAGATGCCATCGAGGCGGTATATGCAAAACTTTTTCATACAGAGGACGCCATTGTACGACCTACTATTGTTTCAGGCACCCATGCTCTTACACTTTGCTTAACAGGGCTCCTCAGACCTGGGGATGAGTTAATCTCTGCAACGGGTAAACCTTATGATACCTTAGAAGAAGTGATTGGAATCCGGGGTGAAAATAATAGTGGTTCTTTAAGGGATTTTGGTATTACCTATAATCAAATTGATTTTAATGGTGATGGTAGTGTTGATTTAGTGACTTTAAGAAATCGCATTTCAGAAAGGACTAAAATGGTTTTTATTCAACGATCTACCGGATATAGCTGGAGAAAAGCTTTAACCGTAGGGGACATAAAAGAAGTTGTCGATGTTGTAAAAGCTGTCAATCCTTCTATTATATGTATGGTAGATAACTGTTATGGGGAATTTCTAGAGCGAATAGAACCTACTGAGGTGGGCGTTGATATTATGGCAGGCTCATTAATAAAGAATCCTGGCGGTGGTTTGGTCTTAACAGGAGGTTATATCGTTGGCAAGGAAGAGCTTATTCGATTGGTTTCTTATCGCTTGACTTCCCCTGGATTGGGAAAAGAGGTAGGATTGACATTCGGGATGACCCGTAACATGTTCCATGGATTATTTATTGCGCCTCACGTGGTTTGTGAAGCCGTTAAAGGATCGATTTTTTGTGCCAGGCTGTTTGAAAAGCTTGGTTATGAGGTTTCACCAAAATATAGCGATCAACGTAGCGATATCATTCAATCCATTAAGTTAGGGAGTGCAGCTGCTATTATTGCTTTCTGTCAAGGTATCCAAGGAGCAGCGCCCGTAGACTCCTTTGTTCGACCTGAACCATGGGATATGCCAGGATATGACTCTCCTGTAATCATGGCTGCAGGTGCATTTGTCCAGGGATCATCTATCGAGTTAAGTGCAGACGCTCCAATCAAAGAACCCTATATCGTATACTATCAGGGTGGATTAACCTATGATCATGCTAAATTTGGGGCTCTGAAAGCACTTCAATCACTGTTAGATCATGACTGTATTAAGGAGATTTAATAGAAGGGCAAGGTAAAGCATCCTAACGTGGTTCTTTAATTCACTTTATTCCTTAAATGGTCTACATAATTTAATTATGTAGACCATTTCGTCTTATTTGACGAATTATATTTATTTTACCAGCAAAAAAAGTACCTGTAAAATCAGGTACTTTTTGTTTTCACTTCCTTATAATTTCCGGAATACACCTTTCACCAGACCTAAAATCTTCACATCATCAACGAGGATAGGGGTCATATAAGAGTTTTCAGGCTGTAATCGAAAGTGATCCTTTTCCTTATAGAAGCGTTTCACAGTCGCTTCATCCTCAATGAGGGCAACAACGATCTCACCATTCTTAGCAACTTGCTGTTGTTTTACCAAAACATAGTCTCCATCTAAAATGCCTGCTTCAATCATACTCTCGCCCTTAATTCTCAGCATAAAATGGTTGCTATTGTCTACAAAGTCCATGGGGACTGGGAACGTATCCTCAATATTTTCTATAGCTAATATAGGTTGACCCGCCGTCACTTTTCCAAGAATGGGAATATCAACAATCTCTTTTTTACTTATTAAATTACTTCCATCACTATCAAGTAATTCAATAGCCCTGGGTTTTGTAGGATCCCTTCGAATATAGCCATTTTTTTCGAGCTTAGCCAAATGGCCATGAACAGTAGAGGTTGATTTTAGCCCCACGGCTTCACATATTTCGCGAACGGAAGGGGGATACCCTTTTGAATAAACTTCAGCCTTTATATATTCAAGTATTTTTTGTTGTTGATCTGTTATATCATAAATCATTGATAGCACCTCACAGCCTCTATTTTTCTACATTATAGCATAGAGCTAAAAAAATATCAAACATCTGTTCGTATTTTTAGAAAAAACTATTTACATGGAACATTTGTTCTGTTAGAATAAAGAAAAAGAACGTTTGTTTGGGGGATTGGTATAATGAAAAAGAAACTATACGTTGCAAATAGAAGTAGATTTTCCTTATCAATACTAATTATAGCCATCATTATCAGCATGAGTGGTAGCCTTTTATTAAAACTACATATTGCAGAAGGTGCAATAGAACAACAATACCATGAAATGTGTGTCAAGTCCGGAGATACACTTTGGGGCTTAGCAAAGCAGTATACACCTAATCATAAAGATATAAGGAAAACTATGTATGAAATAAGTCAATTGAACCATCTATCAACGTCCGATATCTATCCTGGCCAAATCATTCGGATTCCTATACAGGAATAGTTAGAGGTTTCTACATAAACAAAATAGCCCTAATTAGGGCTATTTCTTATTTTTATCATATTCATCTAACCACTCGAAATTATTAACGATTTCCCTCTTAACGTTTTTCTTATGGGCCGCATATAGTTGTGTCGTCGTAACATTGTCATGATCCAAGAGGTTTTGTACATCATAAATGGAAAAACCATATTGTATTAAAGATGTTGCTGCGGTTGCCCGTAGTTTATGAGGACTATAGCCATGATCCTTTGTGGTCCCTAATGCAATGGAGGTATATTTCTTAACTAACTCCCGTATAGCTCGTTCTGTCATTCTTGTTTTCTGCAATGAAAGAAACAATGCACCTTTATGCTCTTCAGGAATGTATTCTTCGCTCATTCGTTCCTTTTCAATATAGTCCTTTATAACCTTTTCTACAGATTTATTTAGAGGCATACTAACTTCCTTGCTTCGTTTTCTATAGATCTTAAAATCACCTCTGCCAAAATTAAAGGAGCTTATATTTAACTGCTGAAGTTCTTTTAATCTTAACCCATAGGTAACAAAAAGCAACAAAATAGCCTTATCTCTTAGTTTGGTTTTCTCCCAATATTCGAGTTCTTTCTCTGTAAGTCCTTCGCCTTTTTCGACGGCATCTAGCAATATCGCCACTTCATCAACCTCAAGACGTTTTATTGCATCAGGTTGTGGCTTTGGAAGTCTTATAGGATTGAAACCGTCAGTTATATTCTCTGTAATAAGTTCATCTCTATATAAATATTTGAACAATACTGCCAGAGACGATTTTTTGCGCGCTAGGGAGCGATTATGGTTTTCCATTACTGTAATAGAATCCTGTTTTTCGACGGTATAACGGGTACAGAACTCACCAATGAATCGATTGATGTCACGAGCCTTTAATTGACTAAATTCTTCTAATAGAATGCCTTTTGTATTACTAGCCTGTGTGAGTTGTTTTTCACTTGTCAGATATTTACAGAAGAAATGAACATCTTGTAAATAAGCAAACCTTGTTGTTAAGGCAACACCAGACTTAAGATATATAAAGAAATCCTTCATAAAATCAGGCAAAGCATTTTCCAGTTCGATACATTTTTCTATGATTTCATTTTCTTTTTGAACGATATTATCTGGTCTATCTGACTTATTATGTACTTTGATTATTTTTCTGGTCATATTCGTCACCCCTATAGTAAAAATGGTTAGTAAAAAGAAAGCACCTTTTTAAGGAAAAGTATACTTTGAAAAATCTATCCTGTCAAATATCGCTTTGCCCAATTAAAAGGTAAGAGGATCTACGAAATGGGTCATAATGATAGAAGAGCAATGCTTGGGTACAAAAGGAATAGTCTGGAGTATAATCAGTAACCATTTTCCAATGAAAGACGGTGTGGTGATGCAAGATAAGTTTCTTGTAAATAGCACTAACATATCTTTTAATTGCTTATTATGTTTTATATAAGTAAACAAGTTATTATAGTGTAATGGCTAATTTGTAAATCCTTGAACAAATCTTGAATGATAATGAAAAAGCGCTTGGATGATAGAAGTAGCAGTACTGTCAGTTATTTCAAGTTTTATTGATAATCGTTATCATACGCCTGAACTATTCCCTAAATATACATTTAAAGAATAGTTGATTTTACTGATATGGGTCTCTTTAGCTAACCATTTTA
>CALECF010000072.1 GCA_937948705.1 uncultured Anaerosolibacter sp.
GCAGAACACAAACATCAATTCCATTATATTTCCCCACAAATTCCTCAACTTTTTTAAAACCATTCTTATAATACAACTTAATAGCTGGAAAATTATTCTTTGCAACTAGAAGCCATGCTTTTTCACCAACTTCAGATATAATATCATCAATCTTACAAGAACCTTTCATTTCATCTGGTTTTGCTTTTAGAAAAATATCTAAAACTGTTTCCCAGTCTTCTTTTCTATACTTCCTTAATATGTACATTTCATCCCCTCACAAACTTTTATAAAAATTCACGGATAGTATTCCGTCTAAAGCCATTTCATTTAACCATTGGATTCGCGAACCCATCCCATGGTTCGCTTTATAGTTATAATTTGGTGGCATTTGCGAATAGGTTCGGTAATACCACTTATAAATAATATTTATATCTACAATAATTGGAGAGCACCACAATTTCTGCTTATTCAACAGCGTATCTAAAAGACTTTTTGCTTTCTTCAAGCTAACATTTGAAATATAGGTATATACCTCTGTCGTTTTGGAGCTCTCATGGCCTAACAGTTTCTGTTCAAGTTATTCTACATGTTGCTGCTATTCCCTTCAATTTGATACATTTTTTACAATTTATCCTAACATTTCCACTGTTATGGCTTTTACAAGACAACAGAGCAGATTAGCTCTTGCCGTTAAAGTCCTAGGGCATTCATCTATCTATATCGATAAAGGCTCAATTCAAAATGATAGGAGAGCTCATGGTATCCCGGGCTGGTATCGGCTACTTAATCGTCTATGGTAGTCAGGTATTTAGACTGGACTTGATTATGACCAGCGTTATCATCCTAGCAGTCCTAGCCACTATCATGTACCAAGGATTTGCATATTTTGAGAAAAGAATGATGTAGTAAAGATAAAAAACATTGGGGGCTAGCACTGTAATCCCCAATGTTTTATCCGTCCTTTATCGTTTATCATTGCGTTTCTTCTATATCCTAGTGCCTCTACGCTCCATTGATCTGTTTAATAGTTTACATATTATTATTCATGAGCTTTTTAGCAAAGTCCCGAGCTTTTTCTAAATCTTTATCGTTCGGTCTACCCTTATTGAGACCTCCTAAGTATTTGGTAAAACTATAGTTCATAAAGCCTTTGCAATAATACTCTCCCACTATTTGAAATTCTTTTGCTATTAAACTTTTCTTTAAGTTTTTATGCATTGTCTCAACAGGGATCGTCGAAGTCGAAAAGATAAAAGTATGTTTATGATTTTGAGCCTTTAACTCATCAATAAGGTTTAATATGCTTTGATGGTGTTTACCATTATATATTCCTGAGCCAAATCCAATCAAATCATAATCAGAAATAGTTTTGCTATTAAACTCACTCGGTTTGATGATTTCTGCATTCAATTCTTCTCCTATAGCCTTAGCAATACTTAAAGTATTATTATGATGGACTGATCTACATATAATCAATACTTTTTTATACATACTATCAACCCCCTTTTATCCATTTTAGTTCATTGATTTTAGGTGCTTGGTTATGAAAAAATATGAAAATCCCAGTCCTTATGGTATATATTCTGTAGATACGCCTCTATAGGCTTGAGGAAACTTATCGAGTAATAGATATATCGCTTGGCATTTCTCTCATATCCACATTTTACTTTAACAAATAATCTTTCTTATATGCCGATTAGGCGTAGTGCTGCAAAAGTGTCTTTCATATATCTCGTCATATGCTTTCAATATTAGAATTTATTAGAGTATCTTTCCATGGTCGTTTTTCCTGTAACCAACCTTTTTCTCTCCAGTACTCTTTATCTTGATGACCATCAGGATAGCTATTCATGAGATTTCTAAACATCCTAAATAAGATTCTCATTTTTAAAGGAATACGCTTGTTTTTACGTTCCATTGAATAATGAAAATCAGATGCCTTATTCTCTAGACGCACTCTATATTTAGCTTGTTTTTCAGACGGCATTTCACTCCAATTTTTTTCCCAAAGAGTTAAGCCACATTTATATATCTTCGGAATTCCCCAGTAACTTAAGCTTCTTTCTATTGGTTTTATTACATGTTTTGTACCTGTACCAGCGGTTGTTGATATTATAAAGGCAGTCTTAGAAAACATTTCTGCCAATGGTCTATGGCTCATAAAGATACATCCAAAATGATCCAAAAAAACTTTGACTTGCCCAGTTTCAGCTAAAGAGTAAACAGGTGAGGCTATAATTAAACCATCTGAACTTTTCATTGCTTCTAAAATAGGATGGGTATGTTTAGCATGAGGGCAATACTCACCTCCATAATTGCCTTTATCAAGACACAGGAAACATCCACTACAGAACGAAGGTAAATCTTTTGGCAAATAGAAGTCAATAAATTCATGTTCTCCAAAGGAACTCAATTTCTCTTTGACAATCTCAATCGTTTTTTCCGTATTTCCATTTCGCTGACTTCCATGCACTACAGAAACTCTCACATTTTCCACCCCCTCACCAACATCATAGATTCATATTTTATATTATCAATCATTGATATCCTATTGAAGCAAATATTTCTATATGTTTTTGGTATTTCCTGCAAGGTAAAAATATAATTCTTCTAGCGTATATTCCCAAAAATCCTTATAACCTTCTTTGTATTTTTCTCGTCTAGTATTCTCTGTAGAAAATCAAATCAAAAACTTTCTTAGGAAAGTAGGCCACTTGTCTGATCTTTATTTTCATGATTATAAGACATCAATATATATTATTACATTTTTTACCAATAGTTGCCCAGTTATTTGTAAAATCACTCACTCTAATTTGGTATCGTAACAAAAGACAATGGCTGTATCCATTGTCGTAACGATACTGGGTGTTTATAGTGGTTTTAAGGAAGTTGATGAAGATAAAATAAAAATGCTGCAGACCTTTGGTGCCACGAGGTTACAGATCCTACAGAAAGTCATCATTCCTGCCAGTATTCCGACAATCGTTAGTGCCGTAAAAATCAATGTAGGGTTATCCTGGGTAGGGGTTATCGTGGGAGAGCTTATGGTATCCCGTGCTGGGATAGGATACTTGATCGTCTACGGCAGCCAGGTATTTAGGTTGGACCTTGTTATGACCAGTGTGATTATCCTAGCTATCTTGGCAACGGTCATGTACCAAGGAGTTGCTTATTTAGAGAAGAAATTAATGAAATGGAGATAGAAAAAACTGATAAGATACTGTTTTTATATCTTATCAGTTTTCATTTTTTCTTGGTGGATTTAGTTAACCATCACATCCATCTGTTGCTTAAGCAGCCCCCGGATCTTTTTGACTAATTCCTTATAATAATGTAGATGGTATAGATCACGTATGCCAACACTAGAAATAGTCCTTCAGCTTTTGATACCTTCCTATTGCTGGATGATGATAGCAGTAAAGCCAGTGTTACTGCTATCATCACAATCGCATCCAAAAACATTTTTGAATCCACCAACACAGGGGATATAGTTGAAGAAATTCCTAATATGAACAAAATATTAAATATATTGCTTCCAACTATATTTCCCAAAGCAATTTCACTTTCTTTTTTAAAAGCTGCCGTTATGGAAGTGATTAGTTCTGGCAACGATGTTCCTACAGCAACAATCGTTAAGCCTACTAAGGTTTCACTCATTCCTAATGTTAATGCAATTCTAATACTGTTCTTTACTACCATATCCCCGCCAAATATAATTGCCGCAAGTCCCCCTATCGTGTATATTACGCTTTTGCTAATATCTTTTTTATCAATTATTATATTCTCTGAGTTTGTATTCTCTCGAGTGTGGGTAGCTACTTCAATAATGTAGTATAAGAAAATCGAAAAAAAACCTAGAAGAATGAGACCATCTGATCTAGTCACTAAATTTTCACTCAAATTTTGAAGACTTACATCTGCCATCATGACCAACAAAACGATACTTGATAGCAAAGCCAAGGGTATCTCTTTTCTGATTGTCTGTCGTTCTACTTTAAGTGGGTAGATCATTGCTGTAACACCAATAATTAACGAAGCATTAAAAATATTACTTCCTATTAAGTTTCCTAAAACAATACTCCCGCTGCCCTTTAGCGCCGCAGATATGCTTACCGCAGCTTCCGGTGAACTTGTACCAAAAGCTACTACGGTAAGACCAATAAGAATAGGGGGTATCCTTAATAATTTCGCTATGTCAGATGATCCTTCGACAAAATAATCTGCCCCTTTAACTAGTAATCCAAATCCAATAATCAATAACAAATATTCCATTATTATTCCCACTTTCTATAACTTGAAATGATTCAATGTTATTATGAACTTCTATAAATACAAATTCTCATATTATTATTTCTAGTATTGTCTATTCTATTACTTACATCATGTACAAAACTCTACTACAGTTTAATCTTCATTTCTTTGCAGGATTCCTGAAATCATTAATAACCTTAATAGCTGCATAATAGCCATAGCTGTTGCAGCAATATAGGTTAAAGCTGCTGCATCCAAAACCCTCTTTACAGGTTTTTCTTCCTCCGCAGTCACATAACCACCATCGGATAAGAATGTCAACGCCCTGCTGCTAGCATTATATTCTACAGGTAAGGTGATCAACTGAAAAGCAACCGCAAACATAAATACCATTACCCCTAACCCAGCTAATGCTTGGGATCCTAAAATAAGACCAATAAACAATAGTGGAAAGGCTGCCTGAGAGCCTATGTTGGCAAAAGGTACAATCATATTTCTAAGCACCAGCATTGTATATCCCTCATCATGTTGTACTGCATGCCCTACCTCATGGGCAGTAATTCCTAGAGCAGCGAGAGATGTTCCATGGTAAATCTCAGGAGATAATCTTAATATCTTTTTTCTTGGATCATAATGATCTGTCAAATGTCTATGAACCAGTTCAATCTCTACTCCGTTAATCCTTTGATCTTTCAGCAATCTTTGTGCTAATTCAGCTCCAGTTATATGAGATTTTGCAGCATAATTTGAATACTTGCTATATACACGCTTCACTTTTCCCTGAGCGTATAG
>CALECF010000073.1 GCA_937948705.1 uncultured Anaerosolibacter sp.
CGTCTGTATTAGAGACGAAAAGCTCGCGGTACCACTCTATTTGACAGTTCTTCACTGCCCCCTCAAACATGATAACGGATTGAATCCGGCTAAGGCTACTGACTTAACTTCACCCTAACAGCTCCGAGACGAGTTCAGAGGACACTGCTGTCATCTTCCACCAATCGATGACTCTCTATGAACAATGTAACCACCTACTACTTCTCATCTATGCGAAATTATGAATTTTGAATGTATTGTATCAAATTATGCAGCAAATTTCAACGCTTATTTATTATATTTCTCCTATTATATGAAATTTTATGTTTTTTTGTATCATATTTTTCTAATTAACAGCATAGAATGTATTTTGTATTATTCCTTACCCGCTAGACTTTTTATAAAAAGGATTTTTCCATTCCATCAGGGTAGCATAATTTAAGGATTCCTCGTCCTCTAAATAATTTGGAACTAGTGCTAAAGGGGTTCGTCCACAACGCATAAGGAAAGTAATTACCGGATCCCTTAATTCTCCTGCAATAACCTTTTTTAGATACTGCTCAGCTGCCATTTGATCTGCCACTTTCTGAAATCCGGGCATACGACCTCCACCCAGTAATCTTTCTAATCCCTTGTGTACTACAACCTCATACATGGATTGCATTAGCCATTTACCAAGCCCCAGCTTCCTGAATTTCGGTCGGATTGAGATGTCTACTACATATAAGGTATCTCCCTTTGGATTATGATTCCGTATGTAACCACAGTCGGTTATTTCTTCCCAGGTATGATGTTGATGATTTCGGGGATCAAAATCTACCATCAGTCCTGTCATGGAGCCGGCTAGCTTTCCATTGATTTCTGCGCAGAGGGCACCTTCAGGAAATAGATCTATATGGTTGGACAGCTGTTTTTCGCTCCACAAAAGCTCCGAAGGAAAGGGCGGCGGAAAGCTTTCTCTCTGAATCCGACTCAATTCTTCAAAGTCATCTTTCCTGTAGTTTCGTATAACCGATTGGATACTTCGATTCCCTTCAAATAGATATAGCTCCTTATAATACAGCAATGTCTCTCCAATCATATATGCGCCTTTAAAATTTGACAAATGTAGAGGCAATTTTAATCGCCGTGGAGAATGAATTCTCCACTACAAAGCCAAAAAATTAATTCAGTTCTATCGGCACGAATCTATAATCTTTAACTACTTCCAATCAGGATACAAATCTGTTCTTCTATCTCGCCAAGTAGTAACAGAGCCTTTTTCCCGTACACAGTATAGAAGCTCTAGGTCTAAGTCTGCGGCAATTATCATGGGTTGATTCACTTCACCCTCTGCTAGTATGCCTGCGGGAGGGAAAGGAATATCATTGGGCGCAATAATAGCCGCCTGAGTATAATTGGCTCGCATGAAGTCCACTGTAGGCAGTGCCCCTACAGTTCCTGTCATCACTACATATATTTGATTTTCCACGGCTCTGGCATGACTGGTATAACGTACTCTATAGAATCCATGCCGATCGTCAGTACAAGAAAGACAAAAGATCACATCGGCTCCTCTTGCTTTTGCTATTCTCACGATCTCCGGAAATTCAATATCATAGCAGGTGAGAATTGCAATTTTTCCTTTCTCCGTATCAAAGACCTGCAACCCTTCTCCCGGTGTAATATGCCAATCCTTTATCTCTGTAGGTGTCATATGCAGCTTGGACTGGGTTTCCACGCTACCATTAGGGTAAAACAAATGGGCTGTATTATAAAGTTTTCCTCTATCTTCAATAAGATGTGTTCCACCGATAATATGCATTTTCATTTCTTTTGCCAAGGTAGTAAATAAGGCGAGATATTCTTGTGTGAATTTTGGAAGTTCATAGATTTTTAAAGCCCTTCCACTTCCATCTCCGATAGAAAATAACTGGGTTGTGAAAAACTCTGGAAAAAGAAGAAAATCAGCTCCAAATTCCCCTGCTGTTTTTGTATAGTGAATTACTTGATCTGCAAATTCCTGAAAACTTTGGATGGCATGCAGATCATATTGTACTGCTGCCACTCTGAACTTCGCATAAATTTCCTCCATCCTATACTTTATTAACTTCTTATCGGAAGAAGCTATTGTGGATAATTGATTGTCTGGAGCTTACTTATCCACAATTTATCAAACCTTATCCCTTCTAAACGTGATCATACTACGTATAGTTTTCTATTATAACATAACAAATCTTCCATTCATCAGTTTTTGGTTTCCTTCTCTCGCAGCAATTTTATCATCATTTGTTCGTCTAGATTACCTCTCGTTATAATAACCGCCACATTTTTTCCTTCAAATCGCGCTGGATAAGCCATCAATGCTGCAACTCCTACTGCACTGGAAGCCTCTGAGACAATCTACTCCTTCGTCATCAAAAGAGCTGTAGCTTTTCGAATCAACCTTTCCTCTACGATTAAAATTTCATCTATACACTGCTGGGCCATATGAAAAGGAATCTCCCCGATCCCACTAATCAACGCCTCGCAGATGGGTACTAGTATCGTGTCGATGTCTGGATTTTGCTCAAGGATCTCTAGTCCGATAGTACCCTGACCTGCAATAACTTCTTGATCAGAGCAGCTGTCCACAAAGATCATGCTTTCTTCTTTTCTCCAGCTTCATGGGCCTCATCATAGTTCTTGCCAACCTTTATAATTTCTGCGCCGTAGAATTCCATCTTTTTTAGCTTTGATTGCTGTGTATTTTCTGGCACAATCACTTTTGCCTTTTCTATTCCCAACTGCTTGGCGGCATAACTAACTCCTATGCCGTGATTGCCTGAAGAAACCGTTAGCACGCCTTTTCCTTTTTCTTCGGATACCATAGTAAGCTTGCTGAGAGCACCCCGAGTTTTAACAGCTTTGTTTACCTGCTGGCACTCTAGTTTCAGGTAAACTTTTGTATTCTCACTGCTAAAATTGATGGAAAAGTTTAAAGTCGTTTGATGAATATATGTATCAATTCTTGATCGTGCTGCTTGTACGTCCTCATAGGTCACCAATCTTACATCTCTTCTTATTCTTCTTCCTATCACAATTATACCTATTATGTTCTCCAAAACAAGAAAACCTCAGACAGATTTTTTTCTGTCTGAGGTCTTCGTTTTCCTTATCCTACTTCTTATCATTGTAAAACAGGGTAATTTTCACCTATTCTAAGCCAACTCCAAAATCATAAGGGCAAGGTGTGGTTTGAACGAAATTCATGTTGTTATTTGCATCATCTAGGGCATTCTTTAAATATTCCATGTAATTTCGCGTTGCTTGGTCATCTCCAAGTGTGTTATCTGCCTCTTCCATTAATTGCCCAATGGTCATAAATTCCTCACCAGTCCAGACCAAATGATCTGGATCTACAAAATCATTTAATACATTTAGCTTCATAGCCGCTAGCTGCACTGATAACATATAAGCCATATTCACTGCATTAACTTCTCGCAGCCAACTTCTAAACTGACTATGACTGTTTGGGTTAAAAGGTGTACCATCACCCTTTACCAGATTTAGTCCCCTCAAAATACCTAAATAATCAGCGGATACTAGCTTTTCTCCATTTTTATTTCCCCAGAAACCGATGGTATGACCTCCACCTGCGCCTAGGCAAACATTACCAAATACAACCTTTTTCTCATCACCATTTTGTAGTGTTACTTCAACACTCATCGGTGTAGTTGCAATCCAATGATCTAGCATATATTCTTCTACAGTATAAGTACCTGGCAGTACATATTCTTCATAAACAGTGAAAAAGTCCATTTCTTCTCCATCTTCATCAATTATCTTTACTTTCCAATCAAACAGTTCAGGTTCATCCTCATCCCATTCTCCATTAACATTAGCATCATAAAACTTTTTGATGATCAACTTAGGAAGCTCTGGAATAACATCTTCCTCACAATAGAAGAAGGTCACATGGCTTATCGCATAGCGTTTTCCGTTATTGGGATTGATTGGTGTATATAATTCTGCTCCGGCTTCAGCTCCTTCTTCTCCATAATCATACAGGTTGCCCCCATGACCACCTTTTACCCATACATATCTTACAGGCTCAGTTGACGTCCACGTTATTACTCTTCCGCTCTCAACATCTAATTCAGCTACAACGGTAATTTCATGGTCTGTTTCTGAGAAAGTACCTTGGCCTTTGGGGTTGTCGATCTTGATCAGCTTGCATATACCAAAGATCCCTTCTAAGTCCTTATCATTTACTCCCCATATGGTTTCTGGTTCTGGAGTCTCTGCATAATCAGCTTCGGTTGTATTTATCATAAATAGACCCATTGCTTCAGCTTCTAGTAACGGTTCTTCTTCAATTTGATCTTCAAATTGTTCTTCATCTTCCTCTGGTATTACCGGCTCCTCTACTACCGGCTCTTCTGCTACTACCTCTTCTTCTGGAACTTCTACTACTGGTTCTACTACTATCGGCTCCTCTGGCACGACTGCTACAGGGGGTTTTGGGCCTTTCTCAACAGGGGGTTTTGCATAAACATTAATAGCGGTTCCAAATGCAAGTAATACAATAAGTGTCATGGCAAAAACAACTCTCATTTTTCTATTCATTCTCATGTTTTACTATCCTCCTTTTTTTCCCTAAACCTGTTTTTTGAGATTAGAACCGTCATGAATCTCTTTTGTATGTAACTCTTCCGCTAACTCTACAAACTATCATTGTAGTCGCTCCGGTTTGCCAATCCCTCCCTTTATCCTGATTTACCTCTCTTGAAATTCTAAGAGAGATTTTTGCTTATCCCCCTCTATTAGGAGGAAAAATGATCATTACATATTATTGATTTTCATACACATTATTCCATATTGTGACAAATAAAAAGCTACCACATTCACTATGCGGCAGCCAGACGATCATCATATAAATCTCTTCGATTTATACCTTAGATTCTGTACTTTGCGCCCCATGCTTTCGCATGGTTTGCCTTTATCACAATCTACTATATGCAGTATTATACCCTGGTGTTAAAATCTCAAACTATAAATGATAATTTTTTTCCTTTAATTATAATTCTTATCTTTTCTTAGTTTAATACTTTCCAATATTAATATCCATCCAGCGTTAGCAATATACCAATTCTTTTCACTATAACCAATATTTTTTTAACCCTAATTAAAACTTTTTTCTCACATAAATTATAGACAATCTACTGATCGTCAAATAAATTCATAAAATATCATGGGTTTGCTTCTATATTTATAAGGAGGGGTTTCATTGAATTATCTAAGCAATCATTATTACTCATCTCATAAGCAAAATTATTCTATAAACAGCTTTGTACACTTTATTGGTCCCAATCCTGTCACCAGCTTTTAACCTATTCCAAAATACCCGAGAATTCACCCTTCTAGCTTTATCGGACTCTTTTCCAGCTGATCGCGAAGCATTTGCCAGAGAGGTTCAACGAGTCAATCGTGAATTTCCTACCACCTATTCCCTTTATTTTGGAACGCTTCCATGCTCTTGTGGGCTCAGTTGTGAAAAACAGGCGCAAAATAAGCCTGTATTCTATTACAGGCTTATTTCTTCTAGTCTAAAGCACTCTCAATAATCTGTATATAGCTTCTTGTAGTATCGTCCAGTGAAGAAAGTCCCTCGTGCCAATGCTGATCTGGCTTTGCTTTTTCTGAAAAGTATCTGGCCTTCAATATTAACTCTGGTCGATACTCGAAATGTAGAATGTCAAAATGCGCCCATTTTCCACCCCATACGAACCGATTGTTCTCAAAAACCTTTACAATTTCCCTTGGATATACTGCCAGCCTTTTTTCACCCTCCTCCCGTGTAGCCCATTTCCAATAATCCTTATTGTTTCTCGCAAGGTCTATGGCCGTTCCAAAGGCATGGGGACTAAGCTGTCCTGTTCCTGCAATATTCCTATAATTGAAGGTGCCACTCATGGGAAATACAAAAGGATAGATCTTAGGGTTATTTCCTGCCATTGGCACTAATTCATCCATTACAAGATCTAGAGCTTCTGCTGCACCATTTTGTTCATTAAATAGAAGATGTTGAGGTCCTG
>CALECF010000074.1 GCA_937948705.1 uncultured Anaerosolibacter sp.
AATATTTATCATTTCAGTCAATCTACTTATGACTACATTCATTTATAAGCTTATAGCATTTTGAGACACTCTGTTTTTCAATATATACAATGAATATAGACTTACAACGTCCCAAATATTCAGATCTAACTGGTATTTTCAATAACCCAATCCCTCTCCTCACCTACTTTTGAACAATAAATAAACCCTGGTCCTTTCTCAGGACTTATTCATGATTCATTGTAACATTGTTCACGAAGTATTTAGATGAAGAAAATCCTATATATCTCTAAAAAAGATGTCGATTCGTACATACTGTCGAATGCTGTGTTATTAAAATATCAATGCTCACTTGTCGATTTTAGGAATATGACTGCTACTTCTTGTATTTTCCGACAGCATACGCCATTAGACTTCCGTTCATTAGCAATGCTCATCTCATGTGTCGATTAATGTGTATTGTCGAATACTGCGCAATGTCGAACAATGCACTATGTCGAATGCTGGGCGGTGTCGAATAAAGCGATGTTGAATAATTTGTCGATTACAGTTAGGTATTTACTTGTTTTCCATGTTTTTCTGCACATTTATCATGCAGCTCTATTGAATCCTCTAATGACCATGATCATCTGCTGCATTACATATAGTATTATTAAACATATATCTGCCCGTAGACTTCCTTCGTCTCTGTATAGCATTCATAATTTAGCTAAATATGCATATGCTATGTTTATATTCAATTTATATATACCTTTAGATTCAATTAATACCTCCCTCGCCGGCAAACCTAGAAACAATCCCTTCAACTGATGAATTATCTGGATTTATTGGGAGTGTATACACTATGGGAATTCTTACAAATAATATAAATCGACATTTTTCTAGCTCTTAATTGATAATTCATCTCACTTGATTTTTGGGTTTAATTTGCTATTTCCTGTCGTTTGCTGTACTATGCTTTAAAATGAGAATATAGACTATACCGAAAGGAACATTCGACATGCTAATTCGCCTTGGTTTTGTTGCTCTATCGCTCCTTCTTCATGATGCTTCACCTAATAAAACCCTCACCTATAAAAGCTATACAAATCTACCTGATGACCCCGAAGTCAGGTTGTATCGTTTACACTCCTTGGTGAGAGAAAATTTAAATAATACGAGACGAATACTCATTCATGCAAATGCTTATGATATTAAAATCTATCGATTAACTTCAAAACTAATTCCCTTGGCAACCCATCCTGAAGTGATGCAATGGGATTATGCAGCGGATTTCCATGATGAGTTTCTTTCAATAGGAGATTTTATCAAAAAAAATGAAATGCGCATAAGTGCCCATCCTGATCATTTTACGATCCTAAATAGTCCAAAAAAGGAGGTTCTTGTTTCCTCAATTAACGACTTAGAGTATCATGGACGTATCATGGATGCTATGGGCCTTTCAAGCCAGATGGGTAAATTGGTTCTACATATAGGCGGTATCTATGACAGCAAACCCAAAGCAATTGATCGGTTTATTGAAAGCTTTATGAATCTCCCTAACTCTATTCGAGACAGAATCATTCTAGAAAATGATGATAAGATCTATACCGCCAAAGATGTAGTAGAGATATGTAAGCTAATCAAAGTCCCCATGGTGGTAGATATTCATCATCACTGGTGCCATAATAATGGAGAGCGAATCGAAGATTTACTTGAAGATATTTTTAGCACTTGGAAAGGGCAATCATTGCCACCAAAAATCCATGTCTCCAGCCCTAAGTGCGAAAAAAACATACGGGCCCATGCTGATGATGTAAATGCAAAATTCTTTTATGACTTCCTTTGTACCGCTAAAGCGATAAATCAGGACTTTGATGTTATGATCGAAGCCAAAAACAAAGACAAAGCCCTTCTTCAGCTTATGGCTGATTTGAAAGGCTTCGAAAATATAGATTTCATCAGTGGTGCTTCCTTCAGGATATGATTTATACTAAGATAGGGTCATGAAAACACTATGGCTTTCATGACCCTATACTCACATTTCTATCCACCTACGATAGGATAAATAATTTTTATTTCATCGCCGTCTTGTATGATAATGTTACTATATTCATCCTGCAATACCAGGGTTCCATTAATTATGATCGCAGTCACAGGAAGAGAAGTTTTGAACTGATTTAAAATCGATTGTAGCGGCGTACACGGCATCTCTTTTCCATTTACTCTAATCATTGAATCACCACCATCCTTTAATCTTCAATCTTCCCCATTTGCTTAACCTTAGCAGTGCACGCATTCATTGCTCGAATAACAGTACCTCGAAAATTACTCTTTTCTAAAGAGTATACAGCCTCTATGGTCGCGCCCGCAGGAGAACACACCATATCCTTTAACTCTCCAGGATGCTTTTCTTTTTCTAACACCATTTTAGCTGCTCCTAACACCGCTTGGGCAGCATACTTATATGCCTTTTCTCTGGATAAACCATGAAGCACCCCGCCATCCGCCAAGGCTTCAATAAACATATAGACATAAGCTGGGCTACTTCCGCTGATGGCAGGAATACTATCCATTAGATTTTCATCTATAATATCAACAATCCCTATACTTTCAAACAGATTTATTACAGCATCTAAATTTTCTTTATTAATATGATCGTTTTTTGTAATTGCAGTCATGCCTGCACCAACTAGTACAGGAGTATTGGGCATCGTCCTTACAATTTTAGTTGGCTTATGGAAAAATTGTTCAATATACTTTATTTCGATACCTGCCGCTAAGGAAACAATGACATGACTAGACGTGATCAAATCTTTAATCTCATCTAATACTTCCTTGTATACCAAAGGCTTAACAGCTAAGACAATAATATCACAAGCTTCTACTAAATCACGGTTAGTCAAAGCGAGAGAAATATTAAATTCTTTGCAAAGGCTTTCTGCTTTTTCCATTGTCCTATTGCTAACAAATATATTTTTTGTATCATTGGAATTACTATTTACTAATCCACTAACAATTGCATATGTCATATTACCTGCACCTATAAAGCCGACTTTATTATTCATTCTACCACCTCTATATCATAATTGATTGTAAATGTTGCCTTCTCATTCGTAAGTTTATGGCACTTTGAACAGGGTCGCTCTCTCTGTTCCATCCAATAATTTTAACAAAACATTTTCTTTGCTTCCGTTTGTCAAAATCATTGGTATCCCATAGCCATTTACATTTCTAGCAGCCTCTATTTTTGTTGCGATGCCCCCAGTTCCAAAGGAACTTGATTCTCCGATCGTGATATTTTTCAATAATTCATCAATATCAGATACTTCTTCTATTAATGATGCATCCTTATATATTTTAGGGTTTTTGTCGTAGATGCCGTCTACATCACTAAACAGAATCAGCGCATCTGCGTTCCAGATATTTGCCGTTAAAGCGGCTAAGGTATCATTATCACCAATTTTTATCTCCTCTACACTAACCGTGTCATTTTCATTGATAATAGGTACAACACCTTCATCAACTAATGTAAATAGCGTATTTCTGATGTTTAGTGTTCGGTTTCTATCAAAAAAATCATCCCTTGTCAAAAGCATCTGCCCAATATGGATATCATAAGAACCAAAGGCTCTTCTATAGGCATCCATGAGCTCAACCTGCCCAATAGCACACAGTGCCTGTTTATAATGAATATCCTCTTTTCTCGCCCATTTATTTATAGTGGCCACCCCTGCAATCCTAGCGCCAGATGATACAATCACGATTTGCTTGCCTTCATGAATCAGCTGCGATACCTGTGTGCACAATTTTTTCAGAAAGTCCTTATTGATGGTTCCATTCTCATTTGCCAATGTATTGCTTCCAATTTTAATAACTATTTTCTTACTTCTACCCATAATTTCGCTAATCATATTATCCCTCTATTCTCGAATTTGCCCACTTCCCATAATGGTATACTTTGAAGTCACCAGTTCATTTAGACCAATGGGACCTCGTGCATGAATTTTCTGTGTGCTGATTCCCATTTCTCCTCCATAACCAAATTCGCTGCCATCAGTAAATCTGGTTGAAGCATTTACATATACTGCTGCTGCATCTACTTGCCGTGTAAACAAATTTGCATTAGTTATATTTTCAGTGAGGATCGATTCAGAATGCTTTGTGCCATATTTGCGAATGTGAGAAATTGCCTCTTGCACATCCTCCACAATTTTCACCGCAAGAATATAATCTAGGAATTCTTCATGCCAATCATCCTCGGTTGCATGGCTCACATGTATATGCCTCAGTGTTTCACCACATCCACGTATTTCTACCCTATCCTTTAAGCGATTATACAGTTTTGGTAAAAATTCCTTCGCTATATTATTGTGGATTAACACTGTTTCGCAAGCGTTACATACACCTGGCCGTTGAACTTTTGCATTCTCTACAATATCTAGGGCCATCGAAAAACTAGCTGTTTCATCAATAAATATATGGCAATTACCAACGCCAGTTTCTATTGTTGGCACTGTGGCATTTCTAACAACAAATTGAATTAAATCCTTTCCACCTCGGGGAATGATCAAATCAATGTACTCATTTAAGGTGAGCATCTCTTTTACGATAACACGGTCAGGATCGTCAATAAATTCGATGACACCTTCAGATATTAAGCTCTTTTTTAAACCCTCTTTAACGGCATAGACCAAGGCTCTATTTGAGTGAACCGAGGATGTACTACCTCGTAATAGGATGCAGTTTCCGCTTTTCAACGCCAAAGAAAATGCATCAATCGTAACGTTAGGGCGAGATTCGTAAATAATTCCTATCACACCCAAGGGAACTGTCATTTTACTAATCATTAATCCATTTTCCAATGTCCATACATCTTTACTTCGCCATACGGGGTCCTTTAGTTCAATGATTGTGTGAATTCCATCTATCATATCATCGATTCGTTTAGAGTCTAATCGTAATCGATCTATTAAACTATCTTTCATGTGCTCTGCTTTTGCATGGAGAATATCTTTTTCATTTTCTCCCAATATAAAGGCTTTATGCTTTTCTAAACTGATGGCGACTTCCTTCAACGCATCATTCTTCGTTTTCGTATTTATCATTGCTAACCCTAGGGCTGCTTCGTGTAATCTTTTGCATTTTTCCACTAGATATGTCACCTATACTCACTCCCCATTTTTTAATGTTTTTTGATATAAAGTAGACATAATAATATTATGTCTACTTTATATCGCGTTACCGCGACAAAAATAAAAAAATCCCATCCCAAAAGGGACGAGATTATAACCCGCGGTACCACCCTAGTTAGTCAAACGACTCACTTAAGCAATCGTAACGTGATTTAAACGTAATGATTTATTCATCATTATACTCCAGAGTGGGTTCTAAAAGTTAGTCTGCAAGGTTCTCATCTACTCCCTGCTCTCTGTGAAACATCACTTTTTTACTATTCTCCATCATCGTGTTAGCATATTTATATTTAAACTTGATTATATATAAACTCCTCCCAGATGTCAATATATTTTTGAGTGGCATCTCCCCCATCGATAGTATTTTGTTTTCGGCTACCCAGAATAAAAATAAATAAAAGGGTAGAGCCGTTTTAGCCCTACCCGTCCTATATACGAGAGTATTTCTTTATCCCCCCGCCAGCAAATGTATTACCTTCACATCATCACCGTCTTGAATCGATGTTGAAGCATATTCCGCCTTTAGAATAAGCTTCTCATTTATTCTAACAATAATCTTAGGATAGGTATATCGTTTCTTTGCTAACAATTTTTCTACTGTTAGTCCCTCTTCCCACTCAAAGTCCCTGCTATTCACTTTTATCATCAGATATACCTCCCCTTTATAGCTATCCCCTTATAAATATGGCTTCACAGTCTCTACTACCTCAGAAAAGTCTATCCCCAACTTTTCTAGTATATCTAACTTTGGTATTCCATTATTGTTCCATCCTCTTCTTGCATAGACTGCATCAACCAGCTTTTCATATTGGTCTTCCCTATGCCTTCTCAATATATCCATTTTTTCTTCCGTGGCCTTTCCTTCAGGGTTGAAGTTTACCAATTCCATTAACTGTTGATCATAGCGCTCTTGTCTAGATTCATACTCTTCAACAGTTACAGGACCCGCTGACCGGTATGGAATTTTGTCATCCTCACGTTTACCATAACCCATTTTAATGTTGAATACTCTTTGGAAATTATAGACTCTTTCAGATTGTAGAATTAACTCTTCTTTGTCAATATTCTTACCTGTTACTCCGTTGAACAAGTCCACATAATTTTGTACATGCTCAGGTATTTTAGCTGGTTCTGCTGCTGATGAATTGCTCTCTGGCGTAATGTCATTCCATGGGAGCTTACATAATCCATTCAGACCAAACCATGTTCTAAACATAGGGAAATAATGCAGTGCCTCGGCTTTATCTTCGAAGGTTGGAATCTGATTATTCACCATATCCATAAAAATAAGCCATGCTTCATCATGTTGAGGCCCTTTATTGGTTAAACCATATCCCCCCTGCTGGGCCAATGATTCTTTCGGAAGGTATTCTGAATATTCTAAGCCTTTTTGCTCCATTCCAATATCATGTAGGAATTTTGGATCTGCTCCATATTGTTCGATGAAAAGTCTTTTCATTCTTCGAACTCCCTGCCCTGCGATCAAACCAAATCCTTCTCCCCTTGACATTTGATGAAGGAGCTCTATTGCGGCTTCCGCATTTCCAAAGTTCAGCTCTAACCCACCAGTGATTTCCTTATTTATAATACCGTTCTCATAACACTCCATGGCAAAGGCTGTAATAGTACCGAAGGATATTGTATCTATCCCATAGGTGTCACAATAGAAGTTGCCCTCAAGGATATACTGCGGATCGAAAATACCGCAATTAGCACCTAGGCCTGCTGCATTCTCATACTCGGGGCCATCCACTGTTACAAAATGCCCCTTGTATGGGCCAGTTTTTATTTCAAAATTATCAGCGGCCTTGGCACAGGATAAGGAGCAACCATACCAGCACCCATCCGGCTTTCCCTGAGTAATATATTTATCAATAAAAACATTGGACGCAATCTTATATGTATCAGGATGACTGCCGAATTTATAATTATGTACCGGAAGTAAATCATATTCATCCATCACTTCAATAATATTTGCTGTACCTATTTGTCTCATTCTATTCTGACCCTCATCGAATTTACAGATTTCCTTATGCAGTCTAATGCCCGCCTTATTGATTCTTGATATATCACTGGGATGATTCAAGTCCCCTTTTACACCTCTAAACTTAACTACGAGAGCTTTGATGTTCTTATCCTTAAAAACAGTGCCAATGCCCCCTCGTCCTGCTTGTTTTAGTCGAACTACTTTTCGCCTAACATCATAAAACGTAAAATTTAGTAGACCAATCAGTGTGTGTTCGCCAGCAGATCCAGCGGTTACAACAGAAATATTTCTTTTATCCTCTTCCGACTCAGCATACATTTCTGTAAGCATTTCACCTAAAACATGACCATCTTTTTCGAAAATGGGAGTTTCTTCGATCCTTATCGTTCCTTCATTTCCATCAATAAAGACAATAACATCCTTTTCAGCTTTTCCTTGAAGTTCAAGGGCATCCCAACCTGAAAACTTGAGTAGTGGTCCAAAATATCCCCCCACGTTACTATCGATGACAAGACCTGTTAATGGGGATATTGTTACAACCAGTGATTTACCTGAACCAGGGTATTGGGTAATGCCTCCTAACGGCCCACTTGAAATAACAATTTCATTCTCTGGGTCATTCCACTTTGTTTCTGATTTCACGGCATTCCAAAGATACCATAAACCAAAGCCTTTTCCCCCAGTAAATTTCTCTTTCATCATATCTGTCACAGGCTTTGATTCAATCCTATTATCAGATAAATTGATATACAGTGACCTATTCGTATAACCTTTTTCTGCTTGCCCTAGTTCATATCGAAACTCAGCCAAAGCTCTATGTTTTTTTCGTACCTCTTGTATGTTCATGGATTTACGTCCCCCTCTATCATATACAATTATCATTCTCCCGCTGTTGCTGTTTCACCTATAGCCTCAAATGTTACCCCGCCAACGTTTTCTATAAAAATTGCTCCAGTCGGGCAATTCTTCGCACATAAACCGCAGGCTATACATTTAAAGGGTTCAATTAAATCGTCATGCTGTCTCATTGCCTCCTCTGGACAAAATCCTACACACATCAAACAACCTACACAATCATGTTTATTCATTTTTACTACTTGATTTTTATCTCGGTAGAATGCCTCCACTTGGCATATTTCCATACATTCACCACATTGATTGCATACATTGACATGATACCCCTCTTGGGATTTCATATGAACGTAAATACTTGACTTTTCATCGAGGGTCTCTTTGAAATATGCATTCGAACAAATCTCCACGCACTTCTTACAACCAATGCATAACTCATCTTTTTTACCTAACCGCTTCAATATCCCTCACCTCGTACTCTCTCATTTTTGTAACACTAAGACCTAAAGAATCTTTCATTTCCTATATGATGTCAAAAGCTTGCTGTTCCATCTAAACGACGGATGGTTCAAAGATTAATTCTCCTTTTTTGAATCTGTTTAAGTGAAGCATATCTATTGGCAAGGTAGTCTCTTCTCCTAAAATGGATTCAGCCATCAATAAGCCTGTAGCTGGCCCAAACATAAATCCATGACCGCTGTACCCTATGGCTAAATAGAAGCCCTCCACCTCATCCACAGGTCCATAAATCGGTTGTCTATCTGGTGTCATATTATATAGTCCAGACCATTGTCTCAGTAGTCGGACATCCTTCAGTGGTGGGAGTACCATTGTAATCGTTTTTGCCATCTCCTCCAAGAAATGCCATCCTGAAGTAATTCGTAGATCCCGAGGTTCACCTTCATCACCTCTACCCATAATGATGCTACCATGGGGAACTTGTTGACAATAAAGGTTCAAAGAGAAGGACATAACCATAGGCCCTAAAACAGGCTCAACTGGTTCTGTAACCAATATTTGATGTCGCTCAGAGTAGACGGGTAAATCTAATCCCACCATGTTACCAATAAGCTGTGAATATCCTCCTGCTGCATTTACAACCACACTGGTTGAAATTTCACCTTTATTTGTTTTAACGCCTTTTATTTTACCACCTTCAACCATGATATCTGTTACTTCCGTATAGGTATAAATATGAGCTCCTAGCCTTTTGGCGGCATTAGCAAATGCCTGGGTCGTATGAAAGGGGTTAAGATGCCCGTCTTTTTGATGAAAGGTTGCGCTTACCAAGCCTTCAGTATTCAGGAACGGCACAATACTCTTTGCTTCCTCAAGGTTTAGTAGTTTTGAGTGGATTCCTAAGCTATTTTGCAGCGCTACGTTTTTTTTGAATTGCTCATGTTCCTTCTCCGTACTTGAAACAATCAAATATCCACCTTGTTTGAACTCTATGTCTCCTTCATATGCTAACTCTTCATTGGCATTTTCAAAGAAATCAGAGGATAGTTTTGATATCCTGCAGTTCATTTCTGTTCCCCATTGTTGCCGAATCCCTGCACCACATCTTCCTGTAGCTCCGCTAGATAAATATGCTTTTTCAATAACCACAACATCTTTCATGCCTTTTTTTAATAAATTATATGCAATGGCACATCCTGAGATTCCCCCACCTATGATTACAGCATCAGCCGTCCTAATCATGGATCTCACCTCCTGAAGCGCACTCACATATTGCACCTAACTTTATTCCTTTCACAGGGGGTCTATAGGTTCCAGGCTTTAACTCAGCTATAGGCTTACCTGTTGCACTCGATAATTCCCTAAGAACAAGCTGTGCACATGTCTTACCTTGGCATGGACCCATACCTATTCTACTCATTCTCTTCAATTCATCAAAAGTGGTGTAGCCTTGTGCAATCAAAGCTTTTACTTCCTTTACTGTTAAGTCTGAGCAACGACATACTATGGTATTGTCATCCATATTAATCCCCCATTCCTATATTTCTTATGGTATGAACATACTCCTTAGGAATAGCAATTGAAACAATTGGTGTTCTATCTAAAGCCTTTGTATGGAGTACCTTGATCACTTTTACATCACATACATATTCACCATATCTGTCTAACCCCTTTACCATAGTACCTTCTGAAGGCAGCGGAATAAACTCATAAGGAATCTTCAGCAGTGCCTCATGGTCTGAGCAAGTCATATCCACAACCATAATAGCTAAGCCTGGGCACTTACTAATGCATAACCCACATCCATTGCACAACCCATAATCTATGGCAGGCAAATCATTTATGTCATTGAATTCTTTTATAGCATTTCTATTACAAGCTGTATAGCACGGATTGCATGGTATCTCTTGAAAGCATTCAATTACGGCTACGGCCCCCTGACTCAATCGAACACCATCTGGAAAAACATTTTCTAGATCCTCATTTGAGGGAACTCCTGTACTTGCTAACATTTTTTATACCTCCCAACAGTATTAGCTTATATGCTACTACTCACTGCAGCTTCTAAGATGGTCTGTAGCTGTGCCATTCCTTCCCTGATTTTAATTCCAACTGGACCTGACCGTAATGCATGTAATTGATTATGCAGTTCCACCTTCTTTTCCACTATATTGTATACAGTATAACCTACACTTTGTGCTGCGTTTATGCCGGCTAAATATCCCTCTACCATTGCACTACTTGCCTCTTCTACGCCACCTACATCCCCTGCAACAAAGATTCCTGGAAATGAGGTTTCCATATCTTCATTTCTCAATGGCACATAGCCTCCTAACTCGTTTACATATTTCATCTCGCACCCAGCCTGCCATAATAGTTCTCCTAGAGGTGATAACCCTACAGCTATACACATTACATCTATATCAAAATCCACTTCCGTGCCGCCTATTGGATTCCAATTTTCATCTAACTTGCATATTGTTGCCCCTTGAAGTTGATCCTTACCATGTGCTTCTTTCACAGTGTATCCCGTATAAATTGGGACTCCAGCTCTTCGAATCTTTGATGCATGAACCAAATATCCACCAATTTTAGGTGCAGCATCAATGATTGCAGCTACTTCCACATCAGCCTGCAGCAATTGATAGCTAACTATCAGCCCAATATTTCCTGCACCCACCATCAAAACACGTTTTCCCGGCTTAATACCATATTCATTCATTAAAGTTTGGACTGCACCTGCACCATAGATTCCTGGCAGATCATTATTAGGAAATGCTAATGTTTTCTCGCTGGCTCCAGTTGCTATAACTTTTGATTTAGCCTTAATTTTAATATATTTTCCAGCTGTTTCTGCCGTAACCATGCCATCTTCATATATACCTATCATTGTGGTGTCATTCAGTATTTCGATATTCTCCTTTGAACGAATCTGATCTAGCAATATTCTACTGATATCAATTCCTCTTACTGAGGCATACTGTTTTTCAGAGCCAAAAAACATATGGGTTTGCTTTACCAACTGACCTCCTAAAGACTTATTTCTATCAATCAGAAGGACTTTGCATCCTGCTTCAGCAGCACTAATGGCTGCACAGAGACCTGCGGGGCCACCTCCGACGATGAGGATATCCGTATATTTCATCGCAGAATATCTCCTTTCCCTCTTTGTGTATTTATCTGCATTCCATCTTGAAGCATCTCAACACAAATTCTTACATTAGGTTCCCCATCTACAACCATTAAACAGGATGAACAGTTTCCTATAGCACAATAGAAGCCTCTTGGTCGCTGTTTTTCATGACTATGACTCAGTACCCTTACACCCGCTGCATGCAAAGCGGCGGCAATGGTTTCTCCTTCATAACCCTCCAGCAGTTGTCCTTCATAGGTAAACTGAACTGGTTTCCCTCTTTGAAAACCTACGATCGGATGTTCTTGTATTCTCATGGTGACACCTCCATCATGATTTATTTGGATTCTTCTCCAATTTGGAGAAGAATCCAATCATATGACTATTTATTGTTCTGTGATTTAAATGCTCTACTTAGCAAATATACAAAACCACAGAAATAGAATCCCAATGTTATAACCATCATAATAATTGAAGTTGATGACATGTTACTTCGCCTCCTCTTCTGATTCCATGATATCTCTGCCTTTACCTATCTTATTTGCTAGCCAGTTATTTGATAATCCGGCAAATGCAAGCAAGATACCAAATTGAAGAGCGATAGTCCCTACACTAAAGGTTTCTGTTGGGTCCCACCAGTTGTCTGGATACCAAGTAATTGCTTGCCATAACCACCAACCTATGATAATCGTCACAAACACTGGAAACAGTGCAAGACTTATTGTCCACCATTTATTAATCTTAAAATCTGACCAAGGTGTATTGATATCATTATTTCTGATTGTCTCTAGTCCACGTTTCATGAGGGCAATAGCAACAAAAAGTCCACTAAATAGTAAACCTACGCCCCATACCCAGTCTTGATTATCGTTAATACTTAAACTATAGGCTGATGGAACCCCCGCTAAAAATCCGCCAATGATAACAATTAAGGTCGCTTTCTTCCTATCTAATCCAGCATCCATAAAGTTTCTAACACCTACTTCAATCATAGGTAGGAGTGAAGTTAATGCAGCGATAGACATAGCCAAGAAGAATAGCGCTGCTAATATAGAGCCAAAAGGCATGGTTGTAAATAATTGGGCCAAATAAATGAAAGTAATTCCTGTATTCCCAGCGGATATTGCGGCTTCTGGTGATGGAGATAGGGCAAAGATTGCAGGTAGTACCGCCATTCCACAAATCAAAGCACCCACGTTGTCACTAAAGCCCATAATCATGCAGTTTCCTGCAACATCCTCTTTTCTTTTTGTATAGACAGAATATGTAATAATGAAACCCCAGCCTGCCCCTGTTGACCACGCTGCCTGGGTAAATGCCTCCAACCAGATCTTAGGAGTAGCAAGCATATGGAGCTTAGGGCTAAATAAGAATTCCAACCCCTTCGATGCACCGGGGAGTGTGATGGATCTTAAAGCAGCAAATATTATGAGAGCAAATAATGTAGGTATCATGATTTTTGATGCCTTTTCGATTCCGTTCGTTACACCTTTATAAATGATAAATCCTGCCACTGCCATTGAAATAAAATGAAAGAGAATTGTTTCTGAAGGGGTAGTGGTAAACGTTTTCCAGATCGCCTCTGTAACTTCAGTACTCACTGGTTTATTAAATGCACCTGTTACAGCTAGGGTAAAGTATTTAACACACCAGCCCATGATGACGGAATAGTAAAACATAATCAGCAAACATACCGCTGCGATCCAAGTACCCATCCAGGTATACTTCTTTCCTACATAGTCACGGAACGCACCTATCGTACCCAGTCCTGTTCTTCTACCCATGACCATTTCACCCATAAGAAGTGGTATGGACCAAACGAATAAAGCTATAGTCCATGCAATGATGAAAGGTCCACCACCATTTGCCGCTGCTACCCTTGGGAATCTCCATACATTCCCTGTACCTATTGCCATACCGATCGATGCTGCAATGAATCCCCATCTACTAGCCCATTGTTCTTTTTGCTGACTCATATATACCCTCCTTTAATCTATATTTATAAAATGCCGCCCTCCTTCCATTGTGGAATAATATTTAATACTTTTATTTTATGATTGATTTATGAATATCCATAAAATGACATGAGTGGAAACATCTATAGACCTACTATCTATTAAGCAACAAACATGCCAAAATATTCTAACAATTCAGCGGCTTTAAAAA
The DNA here is from genome assembly GCA_937948705.1 of uncultured Anaerosolibacter sp. The sequence continues at coordinate 13,751 of CALECF010000074.1, forward strand.
ATAACATTCCCTTTACAAATAAAAGATGCCAGCCCAGTAAACACTTATTGTTTGGACTGACATCTTTCTGATATGTCAAATATTGGACATATGTTTTATGATAACTTGTTATAGAAACCCTTTCACCATTGGTATTCAAAGAATTCAAACTGCTGTTGGTTTTTTGACACCTGTCGATATTCTGACGCTAAATATCATATTGGCTTAACTTATAATATAAAGTGCTTCTCGGTATATTCAATGATTTAGCAGCTTTTGCCTTATTTCCTTTTGACTCCGCTAGGGCATTACGAATCATATGGATTTCAGAAGATTTAACCACATCCTCAAGGCTTGAAGGCTTGACCCTTTTGTCTATTTTATCTAGGGTTCCTTCAATAATATATTGGGGTATAGATGACAGCGTAATACGATGATCATAGCTTAGTACCACCATACATTCCACGGTATTCCTTAACTCTCGAATATTGCCCTTCCATTCATATTTATATAGGATATCGAAGACTTCTTTATCGATATGATGAATTTTTATGTGATTTTTATGGCATATTTCCTGTAAAAAATAGTCAAATAACAGAACAATGTCTTCTTTTCGATCTCTTAAGGGAGGCAATTCTATTTCCACAACATTTAGGCGATAGTATAGATCCTCTCTAAAGTTCCCCTTTTTCACCATACCTTTGAGATTTTTATTGGTAGCAGAGATAATGCGAACATCTATTGGTATTAGCTTTTCAGCCCCAATACGTAAAACATTACCCTCTTGAAGAATCCTAAGAAGTTTAGCCTGAAGTTCTAATGGTAAATCTCCTATTTCATCAAGAAAAATAGTCCCATTGTTTGCCAGTTCAAAATATCCTAACTTTCCTCTTTTAAGGGCCCCTGTAAATGCACCCCCTACATATCCAAAGAACTCACTCTCAAAAAGGCTTTGTGGAATTGCACTACAGTTCACTGGAACAAAATGTCCTTGTCTCTTGCTATGATGATGGATGGCTCTTGCAAAAACCTCTTTTCCAGTTCCACTCTCCCCTGTAATTAACACGCTGGTATCCGCCTGAGATACATGCTTTGCCAGTTGAATCTTTCCTTGGATAACTGAGCTTTTGCCAATAATATTTCCTAAAGTAAACCCACCCTTAGTAATCTTTTCTACTTCTTCCTTTAGAAGATTAATCTGAGATTTTGCTTTTTCTAAACTAACAGACAGATTTCTATATTCTGTTACATCTCTTTCGGTTGCCACCACACCCATAAATTCATCCTCAATAAAAATAGGCAACGCACTTATAATAACATAATAATTTGGCTTAGGAGAATGATATACATTTTCTATAGGAATACGGCTCTCAATCACCGATAGAGTAAGGGCATTGGGGAAAAAGTCTAATAGCTTGTGGTAAAGAATATCTTTCGCCTTTATATCGTAAATCCTCTCAGCACTTTTGTTCCAAAATATGACGAAGCCAGAAGCATCTGTAACCGTAACACCCTCATGCATATTATTAATAATATGCCTATATTGCTTATTAATCATCTCCAGTTTCATATAATAACTATCCCGAATATTATCGCTCCTTAAAATACCAATTACCTGATTGCCATCATACACTGGCAAACGCCCTATTTTTTTTTCAATCAATAGCTTTCGCGCATTGCTAATAAGTTCATCCCCATGGACTGTTATAACATCCGTCTTCATATATTGAGAAACCGGGAGGGAAAGATCATGTCGTTCCTTTAAAAACACTGAAATATCTGTTAAGGTGATTATCCCCAGAAGCCCTTTGTCTCCATCAATAATAAGGGCTTCTTCCATGTTTTCTCTCAACACAAAATAAATGACTTCAGAGAGCTTAGTATGGGGTTCCACACTAATATAATCCATAGAAAATATTTCATTTACCCTGTAATACAGCATTTTGTTTTCAACCATGATTCTCCCCCCAATCAATAGCATTTCATCATTTGATATATCTAACAGGATATCTCCTTTATATTCAATGTAATTTTTGAAATATTTATAATCTTTTAATACCACATAGCCTACGAATTTTCCTGCAAATACAGGCAAAAGAAAAATGCAAGAATTTAATCTTGCATCTTTCTGCTATAATCACTATACCTTTAGATCGATCTCTAATCCTAATATTTCCTTATTACTATCAATAATAGGTTGAATATACTCTTCTATGAATTCCACTACCTGCTGGGGCCCACGGCCAATATATAAAGCAGGGTCCACCAGATTATCGATATGATCTCCCGTCAGATTAAAAGTATCATCCTGAGCTATTCTCATTAATAAGTCATTTGGCCTTCCTTCCATCTTCACTTGTCTCGCAGCTTCCATGGAATGAGTTCTTATCTTCTCATGTAACTCTTGTCTATCTCCACCCCGTTTCACAGCTTCCATCATTATGTTTTCTGTTGCCATAAAAGGTAGTTCGTTCATTACATGTTGGAGGATTACCTTGTCATAGACAACCAATCCTGAAGAAATATTAATACAAATCTCAAGAATTGCATCAACAGCCAAAAAAGCTTCTGGTATTGATATTCTTCTATTGGCAGAATCATCTAAAGTTCTCTCAAACCACTGAGTGGATACCGTCATAGCAGGATTCATCATATTAGACATCACATATCTAGCCAGAGATGCGACTCTCTCACTTCTCATAGGATTCCGCTTATATGCCATGGCAGAGGATCCAATCTGATTTGTTTCAAAGGGTTCTTCTACTTCCTTTAAATGCTGTAGTAGTCGAAGGTCATTTGTCATTTTATGTGCACTTTGAGCAATACTGCTTAACACAGATAATATTCTATAATCAAGTTTTCTTGAGTATGTTTGTCCTGTTACTGGAAATGTTTTTTTATAACCCATCTTTTCAGTAACAAGCTTATCTAATTCCTTGACTTTTTCATGGTCACCATCAAATAAACTTAAGAAACTTGCCTGGGTTCCCGTAGTCCCTTTAACACCCCTAAGGGCCATGGTACTTAATACATACTCTAAATCTTCAAAGTCCATCAAAAAATCCATTAACCATAGGGTTCCTCGCTTTCCTACGGTTGTCAATTGCGCAGGCTGAAAATGCGTAAAGCCTAAGGTTGGTAAATCTTTATACTTTAATGCAAAGCTAGCCATATTATCCATAAAGTTTATCAACTTTTTTCGAATGAGTTTTAGCCCTTGGTCCATGACAATAATATCCGTATTATCTCCAACATATGCACTGGTTGCACCTAGATGGATAATTGGCTTGGCCTTTGGACATTGGACGCCAAAAGCATATACATGGGACATTACATCATGCCTTGTTTCTTTTTCTCTTTTTATTGCTACATCATAGTTAATTTCATTTTTATACCTTTTCATCTCTTCAATTTGTTCATATGAAATATCAAGTCCTAATTCTTTTTCTGCCTCTGCTAAAGCTATCCAAAGACTTCTCCACGTCCTGAACTTTGTATCCGCAGAAAAAAGCTCCGTGATTTCACGGCTGGCATATCTCGTAATCAAAGGGTTCTCATAGGTTGCTGACATAACTTCCACTCCTTTATGTTGTTTACATTAGTATTATACATGATTAGATTTAAAATCACAAACATTATGGTTAAATACTCTGTTTTTGTTCATATTTATATGCGTGTTTATATTTAAAAAAGATATGGATGTTCGTCCATATCCTCTCGCTTCATCATTCTAAGTGAATACAACTATTTGCTATCACTTCCTTGTATAATGAAAATTGGAACCCTTGGGTTATTAGCGTATACTATAGAATCTACTGATGATACTTCATCTACACCTCATATTCTATTTGTCTACAAATTGATATATTGAATCAAAAGTCACACCTACACTGCCTATCGTAGGCCTTTTATTCTGAAAAGTATCATGAAAATCTGATCCCCCTGTAACAAGAAGCCTATTGTTCCGTGCAATTTCTAAAAATCCCTGACGATCATGTTTTTCATGTTTAGTATGGTAAACCTCAATACCTCGTATTCCTTTGCTAATGATTTCATTAATGTCGATTTGTTTACTTAAAAGACCTGGATGTGCCAATACCGGGATTCCTTTCGCCTGAGTAATGACCTCAATCGCTTCTTCTGGCAGTAGTTTAAATCGCTCTATATAGGCTGGTTTCCCTTTTCCCAGCAAGGTTTCAAACGTATCCTGAATTGTACGTCCGTATCCTTTATCTACCAACAATCTTCCTATATGGGGTCGGCCTATGGCCCCACCCTTGGATAGTGCTAATACTTCTTCAAATGTTATATTGTACCCTAATTCTATGAGTTTCTCAATAATCCGTCTTCCTCTATTTATTCTATCATCCATTATTTTTTTTGTTAGTTTAATAATCTCTTCATCCTCATAATCAATCCAGTAGCCTAATATATGCACTTCATGATCCATGCATTGAGTGCTAAATTCTATTCCTGGTATAAATAAAAAGTTATTATGATCTTGAGCGGATTGAGCAGCTTCTTTTAATCCATCAATTGTATCATGATCAGTGATAGACACACCTTTTAATTTTAGCTTTACGGCCCAGTTAATAATCTCAGACGGCTTTAATATGCCATCCGATGCTATAGAATGAATATGCATGTCAATCTTCAAGACGCTACCCCCTTTCGCTGGAAGCTAAAAATCAAAATGATTACTTTCTCTATTCTCAACTATATATTTGCACAAATAATCTCTAAATATGTAAAAAAGCAAAAGACCCGTAAAAACAGGTCTTCTTCTAACGATACATTATCTTGGTTCTACAATTAGCTTAATTGCAGTTCTCTCTTCACCATCTATTAAAATATCTGTGAAGGCAGGGATACATATTAGGTCAACACCACTAGGAGCAACGAATCCTCGCGCAATAGCTACCGCTTTCACTGCTTGATTCAGAGCACCTGCACCAATTGCTTGCATTTCTGCACCACCGCGTTCTCTTAAAACGCCAGCTAATGCCCCTGCAACAGAGTTTGGATTTGATTTTGCTGATACTTTTAATACTTCCATGATGAAAGCCCCCTTTAATAATAGAGTTGAATTGGTTCATTTTCAAGAGCGATATATTATATCAAAATACTATATTCTACATATATCCTGTAAATCCTTTTTTTTCTAAAATAGAAATGAGAAAATTTAAACAAATGTTTCGATCAATGAAATTCAATGGGATTCAATCATTATTACCCTAATAAAATCAATTGATGATTAAACAGTGTCCATCTTACTTTCCAAAAAATAGAAAAGAATACACAGAGTGTATTCCTTCTATTTTGCATATTCTATTGCTCTTGTTTCTCGAATTACGTTTACTTTAATTTGACCTGGATATTCCAGTTCGCTTTCTATTCTCTTTGTTATTTCCCTCGCTAGATGAACAATATCTGCATCAGCCATTTCTTCTGGCTTGACCATAATTCTCACTTCACGACCAGCTTGAATTGCAAATGACTTTTCAACACCATCATATGCGCTTGCAATTTCTTCTAGCTTCTCAAGACGCTTAATATATGTCTCTAGGGTCTCTCTCCTTGCGCCTGGCCTTGCAGCAGAAATTGCATCAGCAGCAGTAACTAAAACAGCTTCAACTGTCTGAGGCTCATAATCTCCATGATGAGTTGACATAGCATGTATGACTTCGTTAGACTCTTTATATTTCTTTAATAGATCCATGCCAATTTCTACGTGAGTTCCCTCAATCTCATGGTCTACAGCCTTTCCAATATCGTGAAGCAGACCTGCTCTTTTTGCAAGCTTTACATCTGCCCCAAGCTCAGTAGCCATAATTCCTGCTAAATGAGAAACTTCTATAGCATGCTTTAATACATTTTGCCCATAGCTTGTTCTAAATTTTAATCTTCCAAGTAACTTAATCAATTCAGGATGTAATCCATGTACACCCGTCTCAAAGGTAGCTTGCTCGCCTTCCTCTTTGATCATATTGTTTACTTCTTTTTTAGCTTTTTCTACCATCTCTTCAATTCTAGCTGGATGAATTCTTCCATCTACAATTAATTTCTCCAATGCGATTCTTGCAACCTCTCGCCTAATTGGGTCGAAACCTGAAAGTATGACTGCCTCTGGTGTGTCATCAATAATCAAATCTATCCCTGTCAGAGTTTCTAAAGCCCTTATGTTTCTACCTTCTCTACCAATTATTCTTCCCTTCATCTCATCATTAGGAAGGGCAACAACAGATACCGTTGTTTCTGCTACATGATCTGCTGCACATTTTTGTATCGCATAAGAAATAATTTCTTTTGCCTTTTTCTCGCCTTCTTCTTTTGCTTTTTGTTCTATCTCTTTAATCATCATCGCAGCTTCGTGTTTGATTTCTTTCTGTATATCGCTTAAAAGTAAATCTTTTGCATCTTCTGAAGTAAGTCCAGAAATCTTCTCAAGCTCAAGAAGTTCTTTTTTATAAAGTTCTTCAATTTGCTCTTCTTTTTCTGCAACTTCCTTTAATTTTTTGCTATACATTTCTTCTTTCTTTTCAAAGTTTTCAGATTTCCTATCCAAAGTTTCTTCCTTTTGAACCAGTCTTCTTTCCAATCTTTGAATTTCATTTCGTCTTTCTCTACTGTCTTTTTCAAAGTCATTTCTAAGTTTGTGTACTTCTTCCTTTGCTTCTAGTAGAATTTCCTTTTTTGCTGTTTCGGCATCCTTTTGCGCTTCGCTGACGATTTCTTTCGCTTTTTGCTCTGCACTATTTAACTTGCCTTCGGCAATATTCTTTCTTAGAAAATACCCTACTACAAAGCTAATTGCTGCAATAACGAGAATGATAGCTATGAAGTTTAAACTTAAACCGTTAATACTTAAACACCTCCCCTAATAAAGAATGTAAACTAATAAAACCGAGAAGCCTCGGTTTTTAAATCTTTCACTATGATATTATAGAGTAAAATTTAAAAAACTTGTTTGGCTTCCTGTATTATCCAATGATACACCATTAGTTGATATTATTTTATATCTTTTTTAATGTACTGTCAAGTTGATATTCAGTACATTAGAGTATTATAACCATTTTTTGCTATCTCATAAGTTTTTTATTCATTGTTTTTACAAAGTCCTCATAAATATCTTTAAATAGTATCTCTCTAAAATAAATAATCCCCTAAAAGGGGATTATTTATTTTCTTCCTCAACGCTTACAGCTACTTTGGCTAAGGGCAATTTGTTAACTGTTCTTACTTGATTCTCGATGTCTAATGCAATCTCTTTATTCTCGCTAAGGAACTGTTTTGCATTCTCTCTTCCCTGTCCTAATCGATGCTCTCCATAGCTGTACCAAGCACCTGACTTTTTAACGATATCTGCATTCGTTGCACAATCCAAAACGTTGCCCTCTCTTGAAATCCCTGTTCCGTACATGATGTCAAATTCTGCTTGTCTAAAAGGCGGGGCAATCTTATTTTTTACTACTTTAACTCTCGTTCTACTGCCCGTTATCGCATCTCCCTGCTTAATAGCTTCTACTCTTCTCACGTCTAAGCGAACTGAAGCATAAAATTTTAATGCCTTTCCACCTGTAGTTGTCTCTGGGTTTCCGAACATTACCCCTACTTTTTCTCTTAACTGGTTGATAAATATAACAGAAGTTTTCGATTTATTAATTGCACCTGCCAATTTTCGAAGTGCTTGGGACATTAATCTAGCCTGTAAACCCACATGACTATCTCCCATGTCCCCTTCAATTTCAGCCTTAGGTACCAACGCGGCAACAGAATCTATAACAATGACATCCACAGCACCACTACGAACCAATGCCTCACAAATTTCTAAAGCCTGCTCTCCTGTATCAGGTTGGGATACAATCAAATCATCTATATTTACATGCAGGTTTTTAGCATATACTGGGTCTAGAGCGTGCTCTGCATCAATAAAAGCAGCTACACCGCCGGTTTTCTGAGCCTCAGCAATCACGTGAAGCGCAACTGTTGTTTTACCAGAAGATTCAGGTCCATAAATCTCAATAATTCTTCCCCTGGGAATACCACCAATCCCAATGGCAATATCTAAATCTAAAGAGCCTGTAGAAATGGATTCAATATTAAGCCTAGATGTATCCTCCCCCAGCTTCATAATAGATCCTTTACCGAACTGTTTTTCTATCTGACCCATTGCAATTTCCAATGCTTTTAATTTCTCATTCATATTCACCCAGATTCGAAAATCTGGTTTTCACCTGCCTTTCATATGCTCACGAACAAATGTTCTAATACGATTATACATGATATCTACAAGGGGGTCAATAGGAATGTTAGGTTTTTATAAGTTTTCTAATCATATCCAGGGCATGTAGTAAAGACAACCTTCTAATTCGTTCTCGATCTCCAAATAAAGTTAATTTCTGACTTACAAAATGATCTTTATATACAATTGCAATGTACACAAGCCCTACTGGTTTCTTTTCAGTTCCACCCCCGGGCCCCGCAATCCCTGTAATGGCCAAACATAAATCACTACCCGTAACTCGCTTTAGTCCTATGGCCATTTCCTTTGCAGTTTCTTCGCTCACAGCACCATATTTCTCTAAGGTCTTTGACTGAACCCCCAATTCTTGTTCCTTAGCTCTATTACTATATGTAACGATTCCCCTATCAAAACTCTTGGATATACCCGCAATGCTCGTAAGTTGAGAGCAAATGAGTCCACCTGTGCACGATTCCGCCAATGAAATAGAAATACCTCTCTGCATCAGTTCTTTTCCTACCACATCCACCATTTCTTCATCATCGCAGCTGTAGATATATTTACCCACCTTAGCGTGAATCTGTTCGATCATCACTTCTACCAGCTGCGAAGCTTTCTCTAGATTTTCTGCCTTTGCCGTTACTCTGAGGGCAACCTCTCCCTCCTTTGCATAGGGAGCAATGGTAGGATTCCTCTGATCAGAAATTAAGTCAAGCAGTTCTGTCTCTAATTCAGATTCGCCAATACCAAAAAATCTTAACATTTTTGAATAAAGCGTTTCCTTTGTTTTAGCAAGCAAGTAGGATTCACCATAATTCACATACATATTTGACATCTCTTTTGGTGGTCCTGGAAGTGAAATAATAATTCTTCCCTGATTCTCAATAATGAATCCAGGGGCTGTACCAAAATCATTCGGTAAAACAATCGCTCCCTCTGGAAAAGAGATCTGCTTTAAATTGTTTGCGGTCATCTGTCTATCAATCTTTTTAAAGAAGCTACACAATTTTTCGTAACTAGGTTCATGTACCACCATTTTTCTATCAAATAGTTTGGCGATTGTTTCCTTCGTTAAATCATCCTGTGTGGGCCCTAGGCCGCCTGTTGTAATAATAATGTCAGACCTCTCCATGGCATAATTCAAAGTTTCGTTGAGTCTGCTGGCATTATCGCCTACGGTAAAATGATAATAAACATTTATACCAATTTCATTGAGCTTCTGGGATAAGAATACAGAATTACTATTAGAGATTTGTCCCATTAGAAGCTCCGTTCCTATACTAATAATTGAACAATTCATAAATATATCTCCTCTTTAATTTATAGTAAATAGCAAAAAAGCAGCTATGCTGCTTTTAGAGTTATTGTTTTAGTATTTGACGATTCAGATAAATATAGTCTACACCTGAAACGATCGTTAACAATACTGCCACCCATAATGCAATTGTACTAAATGGGAAATGAATAAGACTAAAGGGAAAATTGTCAAGTAGTATCGCAATAATTGCAACAATCTGACTTATTGTTTTTAGTTTTCCCCACCAGCTAGCTGCAATAACAATACCCTCTGAAGCAGCGATAGCTCTAAATATGCTAATGATATATTCCCTTGAAATAATTACGACAACAATCCATGCAGATAATTTACCCATTTGCACCAGGGAAACCAAAGCTGCCGTCACCAAAAGCTTATCTGCCAATGGATCCATAAATTTACCAAATTTAGTTATTTGATTCCTGCTTCTGGCTATATACCCATCAAGAGTATCTGTGATGGCAGCAATCGTGAAAATAACTGCGGCGATATACATCCCATATGGTATCTTATTCAATAATACAATCATAAAAATCGGAACTAAAAAGATTCTAGCAATTGTAATCTTATTCGCAAGATTCATTGAATATCATCTCTCCCGTTAAATCGTATTCAAGAGCATCCGTGATTCTAACCTTAACAAAATCACCAGGATTCAGTAGGAGTGCTGAAGAAAAGTAAACAATTCCATCAATTTCTGGTGCATCGTATATGGTTCTTCCAATGTAAAAATTTTCTTCTTCAAGTTTTTCTTCTACAAGTATATCATAAATTTTACCGATTTTCTCTCTATTTTTTTGAAAAGATATATCTTTTTGAATCAGCATAATTTCATCTCTTCTAATCTCCTTGATAGCTTCATCCAGTTGGTCTTGAAGCTTTGCAGCCGGTGTATCTTCTTCTTGTGAGTAAGCAAATACCCCAAGCTTATCGAATTTCATATCTCTAACAAAGGATACCAGTTCTTGAAATTGTGCTTCTGTTTCCCCAGGGAAACCAACGATGAGTGATGTTCTTATTGCAATGTCTGGAATCTTCTTTCTTAACCTTTCAACAACATTCGTAATATGCTCTTTTGTTGTTTTACGGTTCATTCGCTTTAGAACCTCGTTGTTACAATGCTGTATAGGTAAATCAAGGTATTTACAGATTTTTTCCTCCTTGGCAATGATATCGATTAGTTCTTCAGTGATTTCATCAGGATAACAATACAAAATCCGAACCCACTTAAGATCCTCAATAGTACATAACTGGCTAAGCAGCTTGTCCAGCGTATACTCTCCGTACAAATCAACACCATATCTAGTTGTATCTTGAGCAATGATTATGAGTTCTTTTACCCCACTTTCTACCATTGTCTTAGCTTCTTTTAGGATACTTTCCATATCTCTGCTTCTATATGATCCTCTTAACTTCGGAATAATGCAGTAAGTACAACAATTATCACAGCCATCTGCAATTTTTAGATAGGCAGAATACCTAGGGGTCGCTAGTAATCTAGGCAAATCCTCTGAGATCTTAACATTAATATCGCCTGATTTGACAATCCTATTTCCTCTCAAAGCTTCATCAATAATCTGGATGATTTCCGGGTAGTTTCCTGTTCCAATGATTGCATCTACCTCTGGAAGTTCTTCCAATAGTTCATCAGCATAACGCTCGCCTAGGCATCCTGCCACCACGAGAATTTTGCAATTACCTTCTGTTTTAAATCTGCCTAACTCAATAATCGTATCAATGGATTCCTGCTTTGCTGCCTCTATAAATCCACAAGTGTTTACGATAATTATCTCCGCAACTTCTTTTTGATCCGTTAATTGATAATCATATTTGTCTAATAGACCCATCATAATCTCTGAATCTACTAAGTTTTTGGCACATCCTAAAGACTCTATTGAAACTTTTAACGACATATACAAACTCCTCTCAAGTTAAATACTAAATATACTTTACATAGTTGTCTAGCTTCGCTACTACTTCTTCAATATCTTCATATTCAATAATTAAATCATAGGGCTCATATTTTTCTATCGAATACTTATACAAAGGATCATAGTAATATTCGATAAGATATTCGATTACATACTTATATTCCTTTTTTTCAACTCTATAAACCAAATCTGTTACTACATCATTGCCTAATCTCTTATTCAGATTCTGAATTGCTGCTATAATCTTTTCGTTTTTGTGGGCTAATTGGCTCACATAATCACTTAATATGACATCCACTCTATTTGATAGAGAAGTTTCGATTAACACATGGATATCGCCAATCATTTTCGCATACAAAGGCTCTGGAACATGAACGCCCCCTATTCTCTTGCTTTCACTCTCAACAAAAACATAATGATTAGAAATCTTGTAAAGATTATCAAAGATAGATGCTTCGAAGTTTTTCTGTGTGGGGGGAGCCCCTTCGAACACAATGTCGCCAAATACCGAACCACTATTTTGTGCCAATCTTTCCAGATCCAATACTGGTTGTCCACATTGATGCAATAGCTCAAGGATATGGGTTTTTCCTACACCGGTAAGTCCATGAAGCATCACGAACTTATACTGAGAAATGGAATTCTCTAAAAAATCAACCACGTGTTTACGATATGCTTTATATCCACCCGCCAACTGATATGTATTAGGAATATGCATCATATTAAGAAAGTTACATACAGATTTACTCCGCATTCCGCCACGCCAGCAGAATATTACAATAGAGTCATAGGTGTCGGAATAACTTTTTATTCTTTCATATATCTCTGTAAGTTTTGGAAATACAAAATCCAGTCCTACGGCCGTGGCTCCTTCCTTACTTTCTCTGCGATAAATGGTACCGACCTCTGCTCTTTCATCATCATCTAAAATTGGAATATTTATCGCTCCGGGAATAGTAGATTCAGCGAATTCCGATGGTGATCTTACATCAATAAAAAGTCTATTGGGCATATTTAATGCATCTATTACTGCTATTGGTTTCAACATAAGCATTCCTCTTTTTCTAATCATTCTTCTTTTGAGTATTATGTACTACTTTAGCAAAATATAGAACAAATATTAAGAGTAGAATCTTAGCTTCTACTCTTAATATCTTCAAACTCCTCTTTCGATACAAGGACCTGTCTTGGTTTACTTCCTTCATGCTGTCCTACGATTCCCCGTTCTTCCATGGCATCGATTAATCGAGCCGCTCTGTTATATCCTATCCTAAATCTTCTTTGGAGCATGGATATGGATGCTTGTTCTGCTTGTACAACAATTTCTATGGCATCCTTTAGAAATTCATCTGCTAGCCCATCCTCACTTGGACTATCATTTTCAATCTTTTCTATGATATCAAGCTCATAATTATTTTCTTCTATAGCCTGCTCCTTAACAAATGATAGCACTCGCTCTACTTCAGCATCTGATATAAATGCGCCTTGGACACGTTTCGGTTTTGAGGCACCCACAGGATAGAATAGCATGTCACCCTTTCCCAACAACTTTTCAGCACCGCCCATATCGAGAATAGTCCTAGAGTCAGCTTGAGCTGACACAGCAAAGGCAATTCTAGAAGGAATATTGGCTTTAATGACACCTGTAATGATATCCACAGAAGGCCTCTGGGTTGCTACGATTAGATGCATCCCTGCTGCTCTAGCCATTTGGGCCAAACGACAAATAGAATCCTCTACTTGACCTGGAGCTACCATCATAAGATCTGCAAGCTCATCTATAATAATCACAATCTTTGATAGTTTATCATTGCCTTCTTTCACCATTTTTTCATTATATGCTGTTATGTCTCTCACACCATTCTGTGCAAAAGATTTATATCGATTGGTCATTTCCTGAACTGCCCAATTTAAAGCCGTAGACGCTTTCTTAGGGTCAGTTACAACAGGAATTAATAGGTGAGGAATACCATTATAGTTATTTAGTTCAACAACTTTTGGGTCAATGAGTAGGAACTTGACTTCGTCTGGCGAGGCTTTATACAACACGCTTATAATAATTGTATTTATACATACACTCTTACCTGAACCCGTAGATCCAGCAATAAGCAGATGGGGCATTTTAGCAAGGTCAGCTACCATAGGGTTGCCAGCTATATCTTTCCCGAGAACAAAGGTGAGCTTTGACTCATTTTCTGTAAAAGGCCCGCTTACTATCACCTCTTTCAGAGCAACCGTAGTAATTAAGTCGTTTGGAATTTCGATGCCCACCGCTGCCTTTCCTGGGATAGGTGCTTCAATTCGAATATGGGAAGCGGCTAAGTTAAGCGCAATATCATCAGATAAGCTCACAATCTTGCTTACCTTTACCCCTGGACTTGGCTGGATTTCATATCGAGTGATTGTAGGTCCTTTACTGACCTGCATGACCTTCGCATCTACCCCAAAGTTCTGTAAAGTCTCCTCAAGTATTTTAGCCTTATTCAAAATTTCTTTCTTATCATTTTTGCTGTTGATAGTGTTTCCATTTTCTAGCAAGTTTAAGCCTGGCATTTTATATGCAATGGATGCCTTCGCGGTCTGCGTGATATGTAGATCCATTGACTCATCAGCAAGATCTTCAGAATGTTCTTTGGCAACCTTCTCTACAGTGTTATTTAATGTTTGTTGCCCTTCTAATTCCGGTTCCTCTATCTCAGCCTTCCGTGCAAAATCTAATATTTTGATTTTGTTATGCATAGGCTCAGGTTTTGCAGTAGGAAGTTCTTCAAAATCATTTATTAAAGTTTCCTTCTTCTTTTCAACGATAATTCTATCTTTACTCTTCGTAGGCTTATTCTCACTTTCTGGTTGAACCTGAATAAATTCAAGAATTGCTTGTCCTAAGGTAACAAAAAAAGCCATCACGCCTTTTTTAATATTGTTAAGTATTGTAACCAAGGATACTTTTGTCAACATGAGTAATGAAGCCACTACAATTGTAATGATAATAACATAACTCCCACCCAGTCCAAAAAGCTTAAGAAAGATCATGCCTAAGATAGTTCCAATGAAGCCGCTTCCCTTGTCTTCAATTCCTTGAATATATGCATTTCCAAGGTTTGAAAAACTTAGTGGATTTTCGATCGTTGGATCAATATGATTGACCCCATAAAGAATAACATAAGATAGATACATAACTAAGACAGCAAAACGCAACTTTCTATCAAAGGACTTCAATTTTCCAACCATTGTAAGTAATCCAAAGGCTATGATCACAAAAGGCAGTAAATTGGCAGGCTGTGCTAGAAGTCCCTTGAAGGTATACTTAATAATTTTTCCGATCTCCCCAGAAGACTCAGTTTGAAGACTTATAAGTATTAATATTCCAATAGAAATAATAAATAATGAAACAATTTCATGTCCGATGGGAGTAGAGCTTTGTTCATTTTTTCGTTGTTTCCTTGACATCCTCATTCACCTCAGATATTTGCTAGGGAAAGATACAAATAAAGCGCCTATATTCAGTCACACAGTACCTCTTCATAAAAAAGAATAATAAATTTATTATCATCTACTTATCGGTAAGAAACGAAAAAAATAAAGTGCTAATCTTAGACATTAACACTTTACCATTGATATTATAACATATGATATTGAAATATTCTATTGCAAATTCATAGGACTTTCGGCTAGTTCAACTCTTTGCTTATTATTTGCTTCTATTAATTCCTGTAACTTTGCCATGGCTTCCTTAATACCGCCTACTTCATCAATCAATCCTATATTTACGGCTTCTTTTCCAATTAGAATAGTGCCTATATCATTGGCCATCTCATCTGTCTCATTCATAAGCTTAATAAACTTTTCTCTAGAAACATCTGATGTTCTTGTTACAAATTGAATAATTCTTTCTTGCATTTTTTGAAAATACTTAAATGTTTGGGGTACTCCAATAACCAACCCATTCATTCGAATAGGATGAATCGTCATTGTGGCTGTAGGCACAATAAAAGAATAATTACTTGCCGTCGCTAATGGTACCCCTATGCTATGCCCTCCCCCTAAAACAATAGATACCGTAGGCTTCGATAAGCTAGTAATCATCTCAGCCAAGGCCAAACCTGCTTCAACATCTCCACCGACAGTATTCAATATCGTTAGTAGTCCTTGAATCTTAGGGTTTTCTTCTACCGCGATTAATTGTGGAATGATATGCTCGTACTTGGTAGACTTATTCTGTGGTGGAGCTACCATATGTCCTTCAATGTGCCCAATAATTGTTAAATAGTGTATATTCCCAGGCATTTCAGGAATATTATGATTTCCCATACTTTTAACGTTTTCTAAAGTAGATTTTATCTTAAGCTTTGGACGCCCTGTGATTGGTATTTCAGGTTCAGGCATAACTTCATCAGGTATAGCTGGCATTTTTTCTTCGTTCTCAAACATTATTTCACACTCCTATATTAATCGACATACAGACAAACCATCTGGAACTCCAATGTAGGATTTCGCTAACGAATAGTAGATCCATTTGTACAACAATGATTCTTATATATATTTTTACCATAAAAAAAACTACTATACGAAAACTTTGTGTATAGTAGTTTTAGGTTTATTCTGATAAATTAAATTCTCGATGTAATGCATTCACAGCTTTTTCCATGTCTTTTTGACGAACTAAGCAAGAGATTGTTGTATGTGAGTCTGAAGATTGCAGTATACGTACATCTTGACTAGCTAATGCTTTAACAATACGGGACATTACACCAGGCACTCCACGAATTCTATGTCCTATTGCTGTGATCTTACTACAATCCCTTATTATTTGAAACTTATATCCAGATTTCTCAAGAATCCGTTCTAATTTTTCAACATGTTTCTCCTCAACTGTAAAGACTTTTCGATCTGTAAAAAAGTTAATCAGATCAATACTGATATGGTTATTTGTTAAGTCATTCATAAATCTTTCACTTTCATCTACCGAGTCTTCATCAAAGAAAACCATAAATTGGGTAATACCATTTTTATGGGCTATAGCAGTTAGTAAATCGTCCTCTGAGCTACTTCTATATGAATTTCCTTTAGTTCCAATGTTTCCATTAATCGTTGTTCCTGGTGCATCGGAAAAGGTGTTTTTAATCTTCAAGGTTATATTGCCTCTTCGCGCTATTTCAACAGCTCTTGGATGCACGACTTTCGCACCATCTTCAGCCATTTGATATATTTCGTCGTAACAAATACTATCGATTACCTTTGCTTCGGGCACAAGCCTTGGATCCGCTGTCATTACACCATCAACATCTGTATAGATTTCTACAACATCTGCTTCCAAAGCTTCTCCTAGAAGTGCCGCGGTTGTATCACTGCCACCTCGGCCTAAGGTTGTAATATCACCAGTTAAAGTGGCTCCTTGGAATCCAGTTACCACTGGAATTTTACCCTCTTTTAGCAAACTGAATATAGATTGGGAATCAACTTGTATTACTTCTGCATCCCCATGATATGCATCGGTAATAATTCCTGATTGAAAGCCTGTTAACGCCACGGCGTCATAGCCCATGGCTTTTATTGTATTAGCCATAATTACAGCTGAAATCATTTCTCCACAAGCCATAATCATATCAAGTTCCCTACTACTCTGTTCCTTAAACGCATGATTTGCTAATCCTATTAATGTGTCCGTTGCATAAGGATCACCACTACGGCCTATGGCGGAAACCACTACTACAGGTGTCTTTCCTTCTTCCCTACAATGAATTACTTTTTTCGCAACCTTTCCCCTTAGTTCCCTCGTTGCCACAGAGGTTCCACCAAATTTTTGGATAATGATATTCATTTTCCTCCTCCTAACCAAATGTATACCTTAATATTAGCACATATTAATAAGTATTGCTACTTAATTTGATCACATATCGCTATATATCTATTTTATGATTAGAAAAATAAGGAGGTGTATGGCCGCAAGAAAATCTCTTTTATAGGGAGAACTTTCTTCTACTGTGCTTTTCTTCTTCCAGTTCAATGATAATCATGTCGTTACCAATTTTTTTAACGCAGCTCCATGGAATCTCTATGAAATTTCGGTCTGAAAAGAGGGATAGCTGATTTTTAAAATCAGGCACTAACAAGGATCGAATTTTTCCATTTCGCTCATCGATCAACAAATCAGACTCTGCAACGATCCCTAATCTACCTCCATCCGTCAAATTTACGATTTCTTTTCCTCCAAGCTTACTCAATTTCATAATTTGCCCTCCTTGTATTCTTCCATATGATGCTCATTTATATAGGCGTACCTCTTTAGAACAAGATATTCTAGATACAAGCCTTTCCTATATGTTTATTGCATGGACAGAGGGATTATTCACTTTTTATTTGCCTGTATGCCCGAAACCTCCCGTACCACGATTCGTTTCGCCTAAACGTTCTACAGAAATCCATTCAATCCTCTCGTATCTGCAGATGACCATCTGGGCAATCCTATCCCCATTGCGAATCGTAAAATCTTCATTTCCCCAATTGATGATAGGTACTTTAATTTCACCTCTATAATCACTATCGATGGTTCCTACCCCGTTTATTAAACCTATCCCATGTTTTATAGCAAGTCCGCTTCTTGCTCTAACTTGAGCTTCAAGGCCCTCTGGAAGCTCTATATGTATACCAGTTGGTATGAGGCATCTTTCCCCTGGTCGTAGTACTATTTCCCTCGATACATCAGCCTGTAGATCCATACCTGATGCACTGCTTGTCTCATATTTTGGTAATGATATGTTACCTTTATTGACCATGATTTTTATCTGATGCATACATTTGCCCCCTCATCTCATATTAAAAGCCCAGTTATAAGGTTTTGATTCATACGAAAAAGATATTAGCCTAAGCTAACATCTCTAAAATTTAAGCATTTCCCCAATGTTTTGGTCTTTTTCGACTTTTCCAACAAGGGCAATAGACGAATACTCGAGATCGAAAATATCACGGGTTACACGAAAAACGTCTTCCATTTTTACGCTATCTATTTTTTCTAATATTTCCTTTTGTGTATAAACTCTATTCAAAATCAACTCTGACTTTCCTATGGATGTCATTCTACTGCTAGTACTCTCCAAACCCAATATGTAATTTCCCTTTAGCTGCTCTTTGGATTTGTAGAACTCTTCCTCAGTTAATCCTGCTTCTTTAATTTTGCATATCTCTTCATTTATTAGCTTTGTCACCTCGGTTAGCTGATTTGGGTTTATTCCTGCGTATATAGTCATTGTACCCATTTGACTATAAGATGACGGGTATGAAAACACAGAATAAGCAAGACCCTTATCTTCTCTGATATTTTGAAAAAGCCTTGAACTCATACTGCCACCAAAAACATTATTCATTACCAACAACGGATACAAATCCTTGTGCCCTTGTGGTACCCCTTTGAGGCCAATACAAAAATGCAGCTGTTCAATATCCTTATATCGATGGCCATCGTTCTTCCCAAAGATAGGTACTTCAAGTATATTGGTCTTTTTTATAGGATTACAATATTCCTTAAATTTCTCCTCAAGTAAGTCATAAAGCAATTTCTCATCGAAGTTACCTGCCACAGATATGACAATATTGTCCGATGTGTAGTTGTCTTTTATATATTCTAAAAGCATTTCACGTTGAAATTCTCCAACGGTTTGGCTTGTTCCCAATATGGGGAACCCTAAAGGATGCTTATCAAATATGGCCTTAGATAATAGATCATGCACAAGATCTTCTGGTGAATCCTCATACATATTGATTTCTTCTAATATAACACTTTTTTCTTTCTCAATCTCTATATCACTGAAGGTTGAATTGAATAACATATCTGATAATACATCCACAGCAATCGGCAAATGACTATCCAGAACCTTTGCATAGTAACAAGTACACTCCTTACTTGTAAAGGCATTGAGTTGTCCCCCGATGCTATCTATACTCTCAGCAATCTGTTTTGCTGTTCTATTCGTTGTACCTTTAAAAAGCATGTGCTCAATAAAGTGGGTAATACCATTATTTTTACTGTTTTCATGGATAGATCCTACCCCAATCCAGAATCCTAAAGAAACAGACTTTACATGGGGAATTTTTTCAACGATGACCCTTACACCATTACCTAACGTATGTCTTTCAACCATCTTATCCTCCTACGTTCTTTTCTGAGAAACATATTAATTATTATAGTTTAGTATGCCGAAATAATCAAGAAAAAACACTTGTTTATTCAATAGGCGGCCATTTAGGCTATAATTCATGATTAGTATAGAGGTTTTTTCCTTATATTTTCGAACAAAATTAAGATTTATTATAAAAAAAACATAAACCTATTTGGTTTATGTTTTTTACTTTTCTTGAGTTTCAGATTTTTCAGCATCAGGTGGTAATGCATCTTTTATAGAAAGATTAATTCTACCTTGCTTGTCAATTTCAATGACCTTCACAAGGACTTCATCCCCAATATTCAGTACATCTTCTACCTTTGCCGTTCTCTCTTTTGATATATTTGAGATATGTACTAATCCTTCTTTTCCTGGTAGAATCTCAATAAATGCGCCAAAATTCATAATACGCATTACTTTACCCATATAGATTTCTCCAACCTGAGCTTCCTTTACAATTCCCTCTACCATCTTTAACGCTTTATTTCCATCCTCAACATTCGAAGCAGTAATAAAGACTCTGCCATCGTCTTCTATATCTATTTTAACGCCAGTTTCATCAATAATCTTATTAATAGTCTTTCCACCAGGGCCAATCAATTCTCTAATCTTATCCGGATGGATCATGGTCTTGATAATCCTTGGCGCATACGGTGATATCTCATCTTTAGGTTTAGAAATGGTTGCGTTCATCTTATCAAGAATATAGAATCTTCCATCCCTTGCTTGAGCTAAGGCTCTTTCTAAGACTTCTTTGTCAATGCCTTCAATCTTGATGTCCATCTGAATTGCAGTAATTCCTTCGGATGTTCCAGCAACCTTAAAATCCATATCTCCTAAAAAGTCTTCCATCCCCTGAATATCACTTAGGATTGAGATCTGATCATCTTCTTTAATCAATCCCATGGCAATCCCCGCAACTGGAGATTTAATTGGCACTCCAGCATCTAATAAAGCCAACGTACTCCCACAAACCGAAGCCTGGGATGTACTTCCGTTAGAGCTGAGGACCTCAGATACCAGACGAATCGTATAAGGAAAATCTGATTCTGCTGGAATGACAGGCTCTAATGCCCTTTCAGCCAAAGCACCATGCCCAATTTCTCTTCTTCCTGGTCCTCTCATGAATCTCGCTTCTCCAACACTATAGGGTGGGAAGTTGTAATGATGCATGAATCGTTTTGTCTCTTCATCTCCTAAACCATCTAGGATTTGAGCATCCCCGATAGCACCTAATGTTGCAACAGTTAGTGCTTGTGTTTGCCCTCTCTTAAACAAACCCGTTCCATGGGTTCTCGGAAGAACATTAATCTCACACGTGATTTCACGGATTTCCTCAGGCTTTCTGTTATCAGGCCTAATCTTGTCTTCTATGATCATTTTACGTACTTGTTCTTTCGTAATTTGATATAATGTTTGAGAAATGTCTTTAGCATTATCAGGATACTTCTCCACGAAATATTCCATGGCTTCCTGCTTCACCTTTTCCATATTCTCATTACGTTCCGCTTTATCTACGGTTTTTATCGCTTGGAGCATTTTTCCCGTAGCAAAGTCCCTTACTTCTTCTTCAATTCCTGCATCTATTTGAAAAAGTCGTATTTCTTGCTTTGGCTTCCCTACTTCGCTGACGATCTCCTCAATGAAGCTTACTACCTTTTTGATTTCCTCATGGGCAAACATGATGGCATCTAGCATTGTTTCTTCTGAAAGCTCATTGGCCCCAGCTTCTACCATCATAATGGCATCCTTTGTACCAGAAACAACCAAATGCATTTGACTGTTTTCTCGTTCCTTCGCTGTTGGATTAATCACCATCTGTCCATCGACCATCCCAATAATGGCTGAACCCGTAGGTCCTTTGAACGGTATATCTGCAATAGACAAGGCAATGGAAGAACCAATCATAGCTACAACATCAGGTGTGCAATCCTGATCAACTGATAAAACCGTTGCTACAACTTGTACATCATTCCGATATCCTTTTGGGAACAATGGACGAATTGGTCGGTCTATCAATCTTGATGTTAAGATAGCTTTTTCTGTCGGTCGACCCTCTCTCTTAATGAACCCTCCAGGAATTTTACCTACAGAATACTGTCTTTCTTCATAGTCTACGCTAAGAGGAAAAAAGTCAATACCTTCCTTAGGCTGAGAAGAAGCAACAGCAGTTACCAAAACAACGGTATCTCCGTATCTAAGAAAAGCTGCCCCATTTGCTTGCTCCGCATATTTTCCCACTGTAACTTCAAAGGGCCTGTTACCGATTGTTGTTTTAAAAATTTTCTCCATTATTTACCTCCTTACATGTTTATTTTATAAGTACAGGAAATATATTCTACACAAATAATATTATTTCCTGTACTTATATGAAAAATCCCATTTAATTTATAATAAAAAATCATATATTACTACACAAGCTACTCGTAAAAAATCCCATATAAATCCGTTCCAATATAAAACAATAGAGCGGGACCAATCCCGCTCTATTATTACTTTCTTAAACCTAACTTTTCGATAACTGTTCTATATCTTGCGATATCTTTATCTTTTAGATAGTTAAGTAGATTTCTTCTAGTACCAACCATCTTCAAAAGACCACGACGTGAGTGATGATCCTTCTTGTGCACTTTTAAGTGCTCATTTAACTCATTAATTCTTGTAGTCAATAATGCAATTTGAACCTCTGGCGAACCAGTGTCGTTTTCATGGACTTTGTAAGAATTAATAACTGTCATTTTGTTGTCTTTATTCATAGCCATGATTTCACCTCCTTATTTTTTATCCCCATAAGCCAAGTAATACGTCGGAGTCTCGAACTACATAGCATAAGGTTCTTCACAATATATAATATTAGCATATTCATACAGAAAAGTAAACATAAAATTATATATTGAAATATATTCTCACAGCTTCGATGTCATCTTGTACCTGTTTAACTAACGCATCCACACTTGAAAACCTCATTTCACCCCTACAGCAGTGATAAAACTGAATCTCCATTTCTTTTCCATATAGATTACCATTAAAATCTAAGATATGGGCCTCAACAGTTATCGGGTTTTCTCCAAAGGTAGGATTATACCCGACACTTGTGATGCTATAATAAATTTTATGGTCGATAATACTTTTCGTATAATAGACCCCAGGTTTTGGAAGAATTAGACTTTCATGAATGCTAAGATTAGCAGTTGGAAATCCCAATTGATGTCCCAAACCCTTTCCTCTAACGACATTTCCAAAAACACTATACTTTCGTCCTAGAAAAAGATTTGCATGATTAATCAATCCGTCACTAATAAACTTTCTAATGGATGTACTACTAATGATGTGGTCTTCAATCTTAACAGCCTCAACGATCTTTAATTCATATTTGAACTTTTGCTGTAAGTTCTTCAATAGATTGACGTCGCCCTGGGCTTTATATCCAAATCGATAATCAAATCCAACAATACCATATGCCATA
This sequence comes from uncultured Anaerosolibacter sp., assembly GCA_937948705.1. The sequence goes on from CALECF010000074.1 coordinate 36,843, forward strand.
TTTAGTCTATTCATCAATATATTCTCTATGAACTTTTCAGGCGCTAAGTTCCTGTGCAAATCATCAAATTCAACGGAAATCACATAATCGATGCCATATTCCCTAAAAATATTAAATTTATCTTTTTCAGGCAAAAGCTTACTTGGAGCCCCATTATTCGATGTCAAGCTCCTAGGATGATTGGTAAAGGTATATACAACACTTTTTAGTGTACTCTTCTTACAGACATCTACTAAGTTCATCAGTAATGTCTGGTGTCCAATATGAACACCATCAAAACTTCCTAGTGCTACGCCACATTTATAAGATTGTAAATCTATCATCTCTAGAGAAGTGATAATTTCCATATTCTTTCCCCTTTAGTTAAAAACTCGATCAATATCAATATAAAGGTCAACATCGCGTTTTACTTTTCCTAAAGCAATAAAACCATCATCAGCATATAGTCTTACCATGGAATTCTCCACTAATTGACTATCATTTACCATGTTTTTTCTATAGATATGATTTCCATTCAAAAGATATTTTAATGAAGATGTCTTTACATCAATTCTGGGCATATGAACGAGTGGGTAATCAACATCAAATAGATATTGAGTTTTAATCTTTTCAATATCCATTGACTGTAATTCCTCTAATGTTAGAGCGTTTAAAAGATTAAACCTCCCACTCCCTGAACGAATCAAAAAAGACATAAATCCTCCGCACCCTAAAAGATCTCCAACATCCTCACACAATGTTCTTACATAGGTTCCTTTAGAACATACTACATCAAATAGAATAACCTCTTCCCTTACTTTCAAAACATTGAGTTCATGGATAAATATCTTTCTTGGCTCTCTATCAACGGTCTTTCCTTCTCTTGCCAGCTCATAAAGTTTTTTTCCATCCCGCTTTAAAGCAGAATACATAGGGGGAACCTGTAAAATCTCACCCTTAAATTGCTGAAAAGCATTGCGAATTTCCTCTTCCCCTACGGTCACTGGACGAGAATTAACTACGGTTCCCCATCTATCTAAAGTATCTGTATTGTGCCCTAGAATCATTTCACAACGATATCTTTTTATGTCATCCATCAAATACTGGCTAACTCTTGTGGCTTTTCCAAGACATATAGGTAGGACACCAGCGGCCATAGGGTCTAGTGTACCTGTATGTCCGACTTTTTTCATATTTAATTTCTTTCTCACAAAATAGACCACATCATGGGAAGTCATTTTGGGTGGCTTTAATACATTAATAATCCCGTCCATTTTCATCACCTATATTTTATCTTTTAACACACTGATTAGCATGTGTTTTGCGTCTTCAATACTTCCATATATAGTACATCCAGAAGCCTTGCTATGCCCGCCGCCACCAAATGCTCCTGCAACTTTACTTACATCTACCTGGTATTTTGAGCGTAATCCCACTTTGATTTCTCCTGGCTTTAATTCCTTCAATAAGATACCCACTTCTACTCCTTTGATATCCCTTGCATATTCGATGAGCCCGTCCGTATCAGCAGGGCTTGCCCCTGAATCACCCAGGATATTCTCTGTAACAAGTAAGATTGCCACATGTCCATCATAATGAAATTCCAAGGTACTCAATACAGCAGAGAGGAGCTTTACTTGATAGGGTGGCTTGTTCTGATACACCTCTGTTGTTATATCATTTAGAACAATTCCTTTACCAAGAAGGTCTGCGGCAATCTCATGGGTTTTAGGTGTTGTATTGCTATATTTAAAGCTTCCTGTATCTGTTGAAATAGCTGTATATAAACAAGTAGCCATCTCAGCATCCATCTCTACATCCATCTCTTTAATGAGGGCGTAGACTATTTCTCCAGTAGCTGACGCTGCATCCTCCACAATGTTTAGATCTGCAAACAAAGTGTTGGTAATATGGTGGTCAATATTGATGCTTAGTCCCTCATTGCGGATATATTGACTTCTGATACCTAATCTATCAAGATCGCTGCAATCAATGCTAATCACTATATCAGGGGTTAATGCCTTACTTATTTCCTTGATAATATAGCGAACAGGAAGAAATCTTAAGTTATATGGAATTTCATCTGGTAATAAGATATATGGGGTTTTACCCATTTTTTTCAAGGCCAAAAAAAGAGCCAAGGATGATCCAATGGTATCGCCATCCGGAAGAATATGAGGGAGAATCAAAATATGCTCTCCCTTTTCTATCACTTCGTAAAACTTTCTATCTCGCATTTTGCTAACGATCATCTTCAGCATCCTTTTTATTTACCTTGCTGATTAAATCATTAATATGCATTCCTCGTTCGATAGATATATCCATTTTAAAGAGGGGTTCTGGAGTATATCTAAGTTTTATGCTTTTTCCAATTTCTTTTCGAATAAATCCCCCAGCACTTTGCAGCGCCTTTAGGGAGTTCTCTTTTTCTTCTTGAGAACCATAAACACTAACAAAAATGTTTGCATATCTTAAGTCTTTCGTCACTTCCACAGCAACAACACTTGTCAATGGAGATAGTCTTGGATCCTTTAATTCATTCATAATCAAGTGACTAACCAATTTCTTAATTTCTTCACCAATTCTATTTGTACGTGGATAACCCATATGAGAACCACCTTCCTATCTAAAACATATTACACTCTTTTAACTTCCTCAATAACGAAGGCCTCTATGATATCTCCTTCTTTAAGATCATTAAAGTTAGAAATTCCCACACCACATTCATAACCAGAGGCTACTTCTTTGGCATCATCTTTAAATCTTTTTAATGACGACATTTCGCCTTCATGAATAACAATACCTTCTCTGATTAATCGAATCTTTGCATTCCTTGTGATCTTTCCAGTTAATACATAAGCCCCTCCAATAGTTCCAATATTAGGCACCTTGAAGGTTGTTCTAATTTCAGTTTTTCCTAATACAACTTCTTTATACACAGGGTCAAGCATACCCTTCATTGCAGCTGCAACATCTGCAATAGCTTCATAAATAATCCTATAGGTTCTTAAATCGATGTTTTCTCTTGCAGCCAAGTTTTCCAGAGCAGTAGAAGGTCGCACATTAAATCCTATGATAATTGCATTGGACGCTGCTGCAAGCTGAATATCTGACTCTGTAATTGTTCCAACACCACCATGAATCACCTTTACTTTAACCTCTTCATTGCTTAGCTTCATCAACGATTGTTTTACTGCCTCAACGGATCCCTGAACATCAGCTTTTACAATGATGTTTAATTCTTTTACACTACCCTCTTGAATCTGGTGAAATAGTTCTTCAAGGGTTACCCGTGCTGTAGCGTTTAAGTTATTTTCCCGCTCTTTTACTTTTCTCTTCTCTACAATCTGTCTTGCAATCTTATCCTCTTTTGCCGCATGGAATAAATCTCCAGCTTCTGGTGCATCTGTAAGGCCCAGAATTTCCACAGGTGTCGATGGACCTGCTTTCTTAATCTGCTTTCCTTTATCATTGATCATCGCTCTTATTCTTCCGTAGGATGATCCAGCCACGATAGAATCTCCAACTTTCAAAGTTCCATTTTGGACAAGTATTGTTGCTACAGGTCCTCGGCCCTTATCAATCTTTGCCTCAATAACAGTTCCTGTAGCAAATCGCTTAGGATTGGCTTTCAACTCAATCATTTCTGCAGTCAATAATATCATTTCTAATAGTGTTTCAATACCTTCTCCTGATTTTGCAGAAACTGGTACGAGGATTGTATCTCCACCCCATTCTTCAATGAGTACACCATTATCAGATAGTTCCTGCTTTACTCGATCTGTATTTACATCAGGCTTATCTATCTTATTCATCGCCACAATGATTGGTACATTTGCAGCTTTTGCATGGTTGATTGCTTCCTTTGTTTGTGGCATCACCCCATCATCAGCAGCTACTACAAGAATCGCAATATCTGTTATGCTGGCGCCTCTGGCTCTCATGGAAGTAAATGCCTCATGTCCAGGTGTATCAAGAAAAACGATTTTGCTTCCATGAACTTCCACTTCTGAAGCACCAATATGCTGAGTTATACCTCCAGCCTCTCGAGATGTTACACTTGTATTCCTAATAGCATCCAATAATGATGTTTTTCCATGATCAACATGACCCATTACCGTGATAACCGGCGGTCTCATTATTAAATCCTCTGGTTTGTCTTCTTCCTGCTCAAGACCAATTTCAAGTTCTTCCTTCACTTCTTCTTTCTCAATAGAAATGCCAAAATCAGAACTAATCAGCGCCGCAGTTTCAAAATCAATATCTTGGTTAATCGTGGCAAATATGCCTAATGATATAAGCCTACTCATTACCTCGGACACACTCTTGCCAATCTTCTCTGCCAAATCCTTTACAGTCAGTGTTTCTGGTATTAAGATAAAATTCTGATCCTCATGATGCTTCTCTTCAACCTTTTGAACTCCTTCTTGCGCCTTCGTTGCAACGGTCTCATCATCTTGATTATGATTCGTTTGTTTTACGTTTTTATCGTCTACTCCATAAATTTCAGTAATAATATTCGCCTCATCTTCCTTTAATACACTCATATGATTTGCTACTTCCACACCAAATTCACTTAATTTTTCAATTACTTCCTTGCTGGATATGCCCAATTCCTTGGCCATTTGATACACTCTTAGTTTTGACATATTCATTCACCCCCTAGAAAATTTAATCCTTCCATAGACTCTACAATCAAGCTATATATCTTATTTGCAAAAGCAGTGTCTTTAATAGCGTATACTGCCCTATTAGACTTTCCAATGGCAGCTGAAAGCTCATCCCTTTCCCCAAAAACAATGTGTTGAATTCCTCTAAACTCACACATATCTTTAAATTTCTTTTTCGTGTTTTCAGATGCATCTTGTGCCACAATAAGCAACCGGATATGACCTTTTTTGATGTGATATTCACAGGTATCTTCTCCCGTAATAAGATTCCCGGACCGTTGGGCTAAGCCGAAAAATGAAAGTATTCTTTTATCCATCGTGCCTTAGCTCCTCATGAAGTTTACTATAAATCTCATCTCCAACATCCTGTTGAAATGCACGATTCAATGCCTTTTTTTTCTGCACCTTGCTTAAACACTCGGGATTGTCGCATATATAAGCCCCTCGACCTGCTGCCTTACCTGTTCTATCAATCTTCATATCCCCTTCAGGCGTTCTCACGATCCGTAGAAGCTCTTTCTTAGGTTTTCCCTCCATACAGCCAATGCACTGCCTAATGGGTATCTTTCTTACTTTCATGGAGAATACCTCCTTTTTCTAACTACTACTTTTCTGTTGGATATATTCCTTATATTGGATTTCACTTTTTATATCTATTTTCCATCCAGTAAGTTTTGCTGCCAATCTAGCATTCTGCCCCTCTTTACCAATAGCAAGGGATAGCTGGAAATCAGGGACAACTACTAATGCAGATTTCTCGTCATCCTTTACCTCAACCTTAACTACTTTTGATGGGCTCAAAGAACTGGCAATGAACTCTTCAGGCGTTTCACTCCATTTAATGATGTCAATCTTTTCTCCCTTTAGCTCATCCACAATCGCTTGAACCCTAACACCTTTATGTCCAACACAAGCTCCTACTGGATCTACATTCATATCATGAGAATGGACAGCTAATTTTGACCTAGATCCAGCCTCTCTCGCTACATTCTTTATTTCTACCACGCCATCATGAATTTCAGGTACCTCTAACTCAAATAATCTTTTCACTAGCCCAGGATGGGTTCTAGAAACCATAATTTGCGGACCTTTTGTGGTTTTCTTTACCTCAACGATATAAGACTTGATTCGATCATTATGCTTGTATGTTTCCCCTTCGATTTGCTCCCCTGGTGCCAAAATTGCTTCGGTTTTTCCTAAATTTATAAAAACATTACCTTTGCTAATTCGCTGTACGATGCCAGTTACAATTTCGCTTTCACGGTTAATAAACTCATCAAATATAATACCTCTTTCGGCTTCCCTAATTCTTTGTACCACTACCTGTTTTGCAGTTTGAGCGGCAATTCTACCGAAATTTCTTGGTGTAACTTCTTTTTCCAGTACATCCCCAATCTCGTAATTGCTATCTATTTTTCTGGCATCCTCGAGACTAATATGTAATAGTTCATCTTCAACTTCATCCATAACATCTTTCAATGAAAATACCCGTACATCCCCGGTATCTCTGTTAATGTACACCTTCACATTCTGGGCCGAACCATAATTACGCTTATAGCCAGAAATAAGTGCAGCTTCAATTGCATCAATAAGGATATCCTTGGATATTCCTTTCTCCTTCTCTAGCTGTTCAAGAGCTTCGATAAGTTCTCCATTCACTTTTTATTACCTCCCCATATTAAATTATTACAGCTAGCTTAACCTTCGCAATCTTATCCTTTGAGAGCTCTAAGGTTTCATTTTCACTAACTTTTATAGCTACAGCATTCTCAAACAAACCAAGCAATTCGCCTTCAATTACCTTTTTACCTTCCACAGCCTGGTAAAGATATGCTTCAACCGCTCTTCCTTTAAACTTTTCAAAATCAGACTCTTTTTTCAGTTCTCTATCAAGTCCTGCTGAGGACACCTCTAGATAATATGCTTCTTCTATTGGATCCGTCTCGTCTAAACGCTCACTCAAATATTCACTTACGGCTTGGCAGTCATCCAAGGTGATTCCATCCGTATGGTCAATATATACCCTTAGAAATTTATCCTTACCCTCTTTGATAAACTCTATATCAACTAATTCTAAATCTTTTTCTCTGATAATAGGCATCACTAATTCTTCAACAACATCAGCAACTCGCTTTTTTGACATTGTATTTTCCTCCTCTTATGGAACTATTTATACATAAATGTATTATTTCTATTTTCTCGTAATTACGCATCCTTTATTCTCAAATAAAAGTATATACATAATAGCAAAGAGTGGGTTTTCTCCCACTCTTTTTCGCGCATCTTGCTAATTCAGTAAAATTATAACATATAAAGCAAAGTTATGCAAGGCTAAAATAAAGAGAGCTGATTGGTATTAGGCAGTCCACCTAAGCATCCATGGTTGTTCAAGGTTTCAATAACTGTTTTTGTGACCTTTGCCCGTGTTCTTAAGTCCTCCAAAGAAATGAATTCTCCATCCCCTCTGCATTCACAGATACTTCTAGCAGCGTTCTCCCCCACCCCCTGTAATGCGCACAATGGAGGTAAAAGTTTTCCATCAACAATCATGAATCGCTCTGCATCTGAAGCATATATATCTACCGGTAGAAAGTGTAGATTCCTTGCATACATCTCACTTGCCACCTCAAGTACGGTCAACAAGTCTTTTTCCTTTTGTGACATTTCATTCCCTAAAGCTTCTAGTTCCTTCATCTTACTGTTTATTCTTCCTTTTCCACCTACGATCAAATCGGCATCGAAATCTGATGCTTTTGTTGTAAAGTATGTGGCATAGAAAGCCAATGGATAATGCACCTTAAAATAAGCAATTCTAAAGGACATCATAACATAAGCAGCTGCATGGGCCTTAGGAAACATATACTTAATTTTATTACACGAATTAATATACCACTTTGGAACTTTGTTTTGTGCCATTATTTCCTCATCTGTAGGTGATAAGCCTTTACCTTTTCTTACATTTTCCATAATTTTGAAAGCTACTTTGGGCGGCAATCCTTTATATATGAGGTAGTTCATAATATCATCTCTTGTTGAAATAACATCCTTAAGCTCTGCGATGCCTTGCCTAACAAGATCTTGAGCATTGTTAAGCCATACATCGGTTCCATGGGACAGGCCACTTATCCGAACAAGCTCAGCAAAGGTTGAAGGCTTTGTATCGACCAACATTTGTCGTACGAATTTTGTCCCAAACTCAGGAATTCCTAAACTACCTACTTCACATACGAATTCCTTATCTACGATTTTCAAGGGTTCTAGACTGGTAAATATCTTTACTGTTTCTCTATCATCCAGAGGAATTTGGGTAGGGTCAACACCAGTAATGTCTTGGAGCATTCTAATGATTGTAGGTACGTCGTGGCCAAGAATATCTAATTTAAGCAATCTACCACTGATAGAATGATAGTCAAAGTGGGTGGTAATAATACCAGAGGATCCATCATTAGCTGGGTATTGAATTGGACAAAAATCATAAATTTCTTTATAGCTAGGTACAACCATTACACCACCTGGATGCTGACCTGTTGTCCTTTTTACGCCTGTACATCCCTTCACCAATCTTTCAATTTCACGATTATTTACTGGGATTTGTTTCTCTTCATGATATTTTTTAACAAAGCCATAGGCTGTCTTATCTGCAATGGTACCGATAGTCCCTGCCCTGAACACATAACCCTCTCCAAAAAGTTCTTCGGTATATTTATGGGCGGTAGATTGATATTCCCCAGCAAAGTTTAAGTCAATATCAGGCTCCTTATCACCCTCGAATCCTAGAAATACTTCGAAGGGTATGTCATGGCCATCTTTTAAGAAGGGAGTACTACAGTTTGGACAAATCTTATCTTTTAGATCTGCTCCACTTCCAATGGATCCATCGATAATAAATTCTGAATGTTTACAATTGGGGCAGACGTAATGGGGTGGTAATGGATTTACTTCTGTAATATCACTCATTGTTGCTACAAAGGATGATCCCACCGATCCCCTCGAACCTACAAGATATCCATCTTGCAAAGACTTTGCAACCAATTTTTGAGCGATGATATACATAACAGCATATCCATTGCTGATAATAGAGTTTAATTCGCGGCCTAGCCTTTTTTGCACCAATTCTGGAAGCGAATCCCCGTAAATACGTGTAGCCTTTTCGTAACACATTCTTCGAAGGTCTTCCTCCGATCCTTCAATAATTGGCGGAAAAGTATCATCCGGTATTGGTATAATGCTATCGACCTGATTTGCAATATCATTTGGATAGTTAACAACGACATCTAATGCAGTATTCTTTCCAAGGTATTCAAACTCTTTCAGCATTTCATCGGTTGTCTTAAAATACAGCGGCGTCTGTTCATCTGCATCATCAAATCCTTGCCCCGCCATTAAAATTCTTCTATAAGCTTCATCATGAGGATCAAGGAAATGCACGTCACCAGTGGCAACCACCGGCTTATGAAATTCCGTTCCTAGTGCTACGATCTTTCTATTGATTTCTTTCAACTCATCTTCGTTCTTAACAATCCCTTTATCAATTAAAAATGTATTGTTCCGAATAGGTTGTATTTCCAAATAGTCATAGTATTTGACGATTTGATCTATCTCACGATTAGATTTATTGCTGGTTAGGGCCCGATATAATTCTCCTGCTTCACAAGCTGTTCCAATGATCAGTCCTTCTCTCATCTGTGTTAAGAGGGTTTTGGGAATTCGTGGCCTCTTATAAAAATGATTTATATGAGATGCAGATATTAATTTATACAAATTCTTTAACCCAATGTAATTTTTTACCAGAATAATGATGTGATACGTATCCATTTTCTTAATATCAGCATTTTTAGAGAATAACTCATTTATTTCTTTTAGCATAGTAATATTTTTTTGTTTTAAAAGATCTATAAAATGAATAAAGATTTCGGCAGTGGCATTCGCATCATCTACCGCACGATGATGATTTTTTAGTGCAACACCTAATTCAGCCGCAATCACATTCAATTTATATTTCTTAAGCTTTGGCATGAGTATCTTGGCTAGGGACAATGTATCCACAACAGGATTATCAAAGCCAATACCCATCCTCTTGCAATTTTCTTTAATGAAAGAAGTATCAAAACCGGCATTATGAGCGACAACAGGATTGTCTCCAACAAATTGTATGAACTGTGGGAGAACCACTTCGATTCTGGGTTGGTCTTTCAGCATTTCATCCGTAATCCCCGTTAATTCTACAATATTCGCTGGAATAGTCCTTTCTGGATTCACTAGCATATTAAAGCGGTCCATCACTTTCCCATCACAAACCTTTACAGCACCAATTTCAGTAATCTTATCATGTTTACTGGATAGGCCTGTTGTCTCAATGTCAAAAACAACATAACACTGATCTAAAGATTTGTCATTACAATTCAATACAATAGGTGCACCATCATTCACTAAATACCCTTCTACCCCATAGATCACCTTAACACCATGTTTTTTTCCAGCCTCCATGGCTTCGGGGAAGGCCTGGACCACACCATGATCCGTGATAGCAATGGCGGAATGCCCCCATTGTGCAGCTCTTTTTACAAGGCTAGATGCTGATGAAAGGCCATCCATAGAGCTCATTTGGGTATGGGCATGTAATTCTATTCGCTTATGCTCGCTCCGATCCATTCTAACAACGGGTGTTACTTCATTAATATCATTGGCCATAATAATTAATTCTCTAGAGAAGGTATCATACCTAGCCTCACCCTTAAGCCGAATGTGTTTTCCTACGACTAGTTTCTCACTCAGTAACTCGGTCTGCTCCTTTTTTGCGAATATCTTTATAGCAATTGATCCTGTATAATCTGTAATACACAGGGTAAATAATGTCTTGTTATTTTTTAGCTCCCTGGTTTCTAGGCTGAAAATCTCTCCTTCTATACAGGCAGTTCCAGACTCTTCCGTTATATCTGATATGGGAATCTTCCCGTCATTAATTCTTTTCCCCAGCACAACGCCTTCAATATTTTGTCCTTTATCCTTTGTGTTTTTTGTTAGTGTCGTTTTTTCTACCTGTTGATGAATTAATCCCTTTAATAAGTTTTGTGTTTCTTCCTCTTTTTCCTTTAAGTATATCTCATTGCAATCTGACACTTCTTCTGGTTCATAAATAAGCATTACTTTTATGGAAATACCAAACTCATATAAGAAAATTCTCTCAATGAAATGATCTACTTTTTTTTCTTTTAGACTTTCAACACCTAACTCACTCTCAATACGTACATATAGTAGACTACTTTCTAAATGAAATTCAGCATTTTTCATCCAGGCCAAAGTAGAGGGCAATTTTTGATTCAATTCAAAAAGAATATTATCTTTATAATCCAGGATAATACTCTCTTGATCAAAATTCATATTCTTATACACTGTGAAGAAGTTAATCTCTTGGAGAAAGGATAAACTTCTATGAACTTTTTCTTTAAGCTTGTCAAGATTCTGCTTATGGATAATTTGTTTAGGTGCTACCACAATATCCAGCCTTTTTTTTTCCTGATTATATCTAATTTTTTCAATGTCTCCATCAACGGTTGCTTGTATATCCGCCGACAAACTACCAAAAACACTACTAAGCATGTTATCCATCTAAACCACCCTTAAAACTCAAATTAATTTTAGACCCGTGGATTATAATTTGTCGATCTCTTCAAGTAAAACCTTCTCAATTTCATCCTCGGATAATTTTCTTATGATCTCTCCCTTTTTAAAAAGCAGCGCCGATGACTTACCACCCGCAATGCCGATATCAGCTTCCCTGGCCTCTCCAGGGCCGTTTACTGCGCACCCCATAATGGCCACAGTAATGGGTTTATTCACATTCTGCAGCTTTACTTCCATTCGATTTGCTAATTTAATTAAATCGATTTGGCATCTCCCGCAGGTAGGACAAGAAATCAAATTTACACCGTAATTTCTAAGTCCTAATGATTTTAATATTTCCTTTGCAACTTTTATTTCTTCTATTGGATCTCCTGTTAAAGATACCCTTAGGGTATCTCCCAACCCGTCCAATAGAAGGGCACCAATACCTATGGCTGATTTAACTGTTCCACTCCATAATGTGCCGGCCTCAGTAATACCTATATGCAGCGGATAATCGACTTTTTGTGAAAGCAATTTGTAAGATTCCACAGTCAACCTGATATCAGATGCTTTTAGGGAAACTACTATATCCTCAAAATCTAAATGTTCCAGTATTTTAATATGTTCCATGGCACTTTCCACAAGGGCCTCAGCATTTAGCTCTCCATACTTTTCATAAATTCTCTTGTCAATTGACCCTGCATTTACTCCAATCCGAATAGGGATATTTCTCGTCTTCGCCTGGGCAACAACTTTACGGACACGAACAATATCTCCAATATTTCCCGGATTCAATCGAAGCTTATCAATACCATTTTCAATGGCTACCAAGGCCAGGCGATAATCGAAATGTATATCCGCTACCAAAGGAATATGTATTTGAGATTTTATTTGGGTTATGGCGTTTGCTGCTTCCTCATCGGGAATAGCGATTCTTACAATTTCACATCCAGCCTCTTCTAGTTCTAAAATTTGCTTTACTGTTCCTTGAACGTTCCGAGTATCGGTATTGGTCATAGACTGAATAGTTATGGGTGCGTTACCACCGATCTTTATATTACCACATTGTACACTTTTTGTCCTTTTTCTGTTCACGTACATCAAAATGACCACCTATCTAAAAAATATCAAATCGAATAATGTCCTTATAAACTATAAAAACCATTAAAGCCATCAAGAGAACAAATCCTACCAAATGAATAAAACCTTCTTTTTCAGGATCTAATGGCTTCCCACTTAGACCTTCAAATGCCAGGAATATCAAACGTCCACCATCAAGCGCAGGTATTGGAAGCAAATTAACGATACCTAAATTAATGCTTATCACTGCTGCAATATGTAAAACATTGAATATACCAATCTTTGCAGCTTCACCTACGATATGAATTATCCCCACAGGCCCAACAACATCCTCTGTTGATGCTTTTCCCCTAAAAAGATTTCCAATATAGTCTAACATACCAGTTAATACAAACGAGGTTCTCTCAACACTGGCTTTGGCCGCTAAACCAAAGGACTTCTTCAGCATTGGCGTAATTCCAATTACCGTTTGTTTTGTCTCAACATTCATAACTGGTTCCACAATAATGTTTTTTTGCTTTCCATCCTTATCAATCAGTTCAATATTCAATGATTTAGCTTTACTTCCATTTATGATTTGAACAATTTTATCCCAGCTATTAATTTTTTCTTCATCTATACGCACGATACGATCACCGGCAATGATTCCTGCTGATTCGGCGGGAAGTCCTGGGGTAACTTGACCGATCTGAGTCGTTGGAAACCCGATAGAATAGAAAATAATCATAAACAGTACTATCGCTAAAATAAAATTCATCACTGGTCCTGCTAAAATAACTGATACTCTTGCCCATAAAGGTTTATTATTGAAGCTTCTTGCATCAAAGGATGCTTCATCTTCGCCCTCCATCTTAACGTATCCTCCAATTGGAAGCGCTCTTACAGAGTAAGAAGTCTCTTTTCCTCTTACGCTTAATAATTTAGGGCCCATACCTACTGCAAATTCATGGACCTTAATGCCTACTGCCTTCGCTATTGCAAAGTGACCCAACTCATGAAATATAACAAGCAGACCAAACACCAATATTGCTGCAATGACTGTTCCCATATTCACACCACCTATTTAATTATGTTTTTAACGTGCGCCCTTGCCCAAAGATCAATTTCAATAATTTTATCTATATCCAGAGAATACTCTATACTATGCTTCTCTAGAATCTTTTCTAATATATGTGGTATTTCACAAAAACCAATTTTTCTTTGTAAAAACAGTTCAACTAACTCCTCATTGGCACCATTTAATACTGTAGGCATACTTCCCCCAGCCTTTAACGAATCATAAGCTAATCTAAGAGCTGGAAACTTTATAGTATCTGGTTGTTCAAAGCTTAAGCTACCTAATTGATAAAAATCCATCTTTTCATAATTATTCTCAATACGTTTAGGATATGTTAGTGCATATTGAATCGGTACTCGCATGTCAGGGCAGCCTAATTGAGCAAGAATAGAGCTGTCTTTATATTCAACAAGAGAATGAATAATACTTTGGGGATGAACCACTACCTCAATTTGTTCTGTTGGTATGTTGAATAGCCATTTTGCTTCAATTACTTCAAGGCCTTTATTCATTAATGTGGCTGAGTCTATGGAAATCTTCTTTCCCATATTCCATTTAGGATGTTTAAGAGCTTCCTCAAGGGTCACTTGTTGCAATTGTTCTAAAGAATGTCCTCTAAATGGTCCCCCAGATGCTGTCAATATGATCCTTCTAATATCTTCGGTTTTAGATCCTTGTATGCACTGAAAGATTGCACTATGCTCACTATCTACAGGGATAATTTTTACACCTTGGGTTTGGGCCTCCTTCATCACAATTTCTCCCGCAGTTACCAAGGTTTCCTTATTGGCCAAAGCAATATTCTTTTTTGCTTGAATTGCTTTCATTGTAGGAAGTAACCCAATCATACCAACAACTGCCGTCAATACTGTATCAATATCAGGCAACGTTGCAACTGAAATAAGTCCTTCCACACCAGTTACTATTTCTGTTTTGCATTTCCCTAGCCTTTTTGATAACTCAAAGGCCTTGGTATCTTCCATAACCGCAGCCACCACAGGTTTAAATTCCCTAATTTGCTGCTCTAATTCATCAATATTATTGTTACCACTTAAGCCTAATATATGAAATTCGTTCTTATTGTTTCTAACCACATCTATCGTCTGTCTTCCAATAGATCCAGTAGATCCTAAGATACTAATATTCTTCATACGATCACCCTTTCGACGCTGTTTAGATCATTGTTACTTTTCTATTCTAAAAAGCAAAAAGGCATGTATTGCCTTTTAAACACCTAACATTATTTAATCACCAACACAATGTAATAGTATATGAATGGTGCTGTAAAAAGTATACTATCAAATCTATCTAAAACACCTCCATGTCCAGGCATTATTTTTCCATAATCTTTAATGCCTGCATATCTTTTGAACATAGAAGCCGTGAGATCTCCCAATTGGGCCACAATACTACCAATGAACCCCAAAATTAGACAATGTATAATGATTTGAGGCGCTACAAAACTAGCAAAAATTCCACTACTAATGATACAGCCTAGTATGCCCCCTACCGATCCTTCTATTGTCTTTTTCGGGCTTATATTGGGACATAATTTTGTCTTTCCAATAAACACACCGGTAAAATAGGCAAAGGTATCTGTAGCAAATGCAGTTATAAATACCAACCACACAAGTTTAGGATAACTACTGGTCATGATAAATGTAACATGGAAGATAAAAAATACAATATAATATATACCAAGAGCAGTAATTCCACAAGATAAAATATTTACTTTTTTTCCTAATAACCCATAGATTAATATCATAAAAATATTTAGAAAAAACCAAAGCATTATTAATTCTAGCCTCATTCCATTATAGGTAAAAAAAGCCAATAGACATGCACTGGTTATACCTATAATCTTTGAAGGCTTAATATTCACATTATGAAAAGCATTGAAAAACTCATCTATACCTAGCATTGCTAAAATTAGTATGGCAATTTTCAGTATGATGCCTCCCTTTACAACTACAAACAACAACAGCGGAATCCCCAATAACGCTGATATGATTCTAACTAACATAAAATCTCCTCCTATTTGACGCCGCCGTATCTTCTGTCTCTTTTCTGATAGTCTATAATGGCCTCTATCAAATGCTTCCCGGAAAAATCTGGCCAGAATATATTCGAGAACCAGAACTCACTATACGCAATCTGCCAAAGTAAGAAATTACTAACCCTTAATTCTCCGCTAGGTCTTATGAGCAAATCCGGATCTGGAATTCCAGCAGTATATAGGAATCCAGAGAACATTTCTTCATCGATGGATTCTATTTCTAATTCATTATTCTTCACTTGCCTTGATATCTCTTTTATTGCATGTATAATTTCGGATCTTCCTCCATAGTTTAATGCAATATTTACAATTAAGCCATCATTGTTTTGTGTTAACTCAAATGCGCTATGAATTTCTTCTTGAGCACTTTCTGGCAATCTATCAATGTCACCAATAATATGAATCTTCACATTGTTCTCATGCAGCTCTTTTACTTCTTTTCGTAAATACATCACCAATAACTGCATAAGAGTATTCACTTCATCTTGGGGTCTTTTCCAATTTTCTGTAGAAAAAGCATATAGAGATAAATATTTGATTCCCAACTGGGAACTGGTATGAATAATATCTCTTAATGCCTCCACACCTGCCTTATGTCCTGCAGTTCTCGGTAATCCTCTTTTTTTTGCCCATCTCCCGTTTCCATCCATGATGATAGCCACATGCCTAGGCATTCTCTTTAGATCAATATTCTCTAAATCATAAGCAGCAGGCTGCTTTTTAAATATGCTTTTAATAAATTTCATACATAAGAGCCTCCAATAATCACTGAAAATAAATATTATAAACCCCCTTTAACGGGGGCTTAAAAGTAACTCACTGTCAATTCAATCCAATTTTCACATAGGACCTGCTTCACTACTCTGCACTCACCAGTGGCAACCTTGTCTTTAGGTGCAAAAGTTTCAGATACCCTTATATCTCGATGAAGCCTCGATAATTCAACCTTAGCGCTCTCCAATGTAAACCCTACCACATCAGGAATATTCACAAAAACTATACCTCCATGATCTCTTTTTCTTTTTTCTCAATCAACTCATCTATGATCTCAATATACTTATTGGTCATTTTCTGTACTTCATCTTCTGACTTTTTTAAATCATCTTCTGTAATCTCAGTGGTTTTCTGCATCTTCTTTAGCTTATCATTCGCCTCTCTTCGTTCATTTCGAATCGCGATTTTGGCGTCTTCTCCGATTTTCTTCGCAAGCTTTGTTAAGTCCTTTCTTCTCTCTTCAGTTAACTGAGGAACAGCAAGTCTTATGATTTTTCCGTCATTGGACGGATTAATCCCCAAATCAGACTGTGTAATAGCTTTCTCAATAGATTGTACTGAAGATTTGTCAAAAGGTTGAATGACTAACAATCTTGGTTCTGGTGCAGATACCGTAGCAATTTGCTTCAACGGTGTAGGTGATCCGTAATACTCAACAGTAATACGATCCAGTAAAGCTGGGTTTGCTCTGCCTGCCCTAATGCTATGTAAGTCTTCCTTTAATACCCCAATCGTCTTTTGCATTTTTTCTTCTAATTCTTTGTGTACATTTAAACTCATTTAATTTTCCTCCCTTACGATCGTTCCTATTTTTTCACCTAATATTACTCTCTTAATATTCTGAGGCTCATCAAGGCCGAACACAACAATCGGTATTTTATTGTCCATACACAAGGAAGTGGCTGTAGAATCCATAACACCTAATCCTTTGTTTAATACATCAATATATGTCAGTTCATCGAACTTTTGTGCACTTGTATTGGTTTTAGGGTCAGAATCATAAACCCCGTCGACCTTCTTTGCCAGTAAAATAACCTCTGCCTCAATTTCAGCAGCTCTTAATGCTGCAGTTGTATCCGTCGAAAAATATGGATTACCGGTTCCTGCTGCAAAAATGACAACTCTACCCTTTTCCAAATGGCGAACAGCTTTTCGCCTTATGTATGGTTCTGCAATCTGTCTCATCTCAATTGCAGTTTGCACTCTTGTTAAGACATCTATACTTTCCAATGCATCTTGAAGGGCCAAGGCATTAATAACGGTTGCTAGCATTCCCATATAGTCTGCTGTAGTCCGATCCATCCCTTTCCCACTTCTACCTCTCCAAAAATTACCTCCACCCACTACAATGGATACCTCGACGCCTAAGTCCAGTATCTCTTTCACCTGATTTGCAATTGAATCAATTGTTTGTTCATCTAAACCAAATCCTTGACTACCCGCTAATGCCTCACCACTAAGCTTCAATATAACTCTTTTATATTTTGGCCTCACAATTACAGCCTCCGTTCTAAATATTCTACATACATCTAAAAAAACCTTTTCCATTTTTTAATATAGTATTTTAAAAAAGAGAACACGGGGTGTGTTCTCTATGTTTAATTGTCTAATTAGCTATTAATTTGTTTCGCTACTTCTTCAGCAAAGTTCTCTACTTTCTTCTCGATACCTTCGCCAACCTCAAATCTTACAAATCTTCTAATGGATAAGTTTTCTCCGATTTTTGCGATCTTCTGATTTAATAAATCCTGAATTGTAATATCAGGATCTCTTATGAAGTCCTGCTCTAATAGACAAATTTCTTTGAAATACTTGTCTATTCTACCAGCAACCATTTTATCCACTATTTTCTCTGGCTTTCCTTCGTTTAAAGCCTGTACTCTTAAGATTTCTCTCTCTTTTTGAATAAGATCTTCAGAAACTTCTTCTCTTCTTATGTAAAGTGGATTTGACGCTGCAATTTGCATTGCAACATCCTTAACAAATTGCTTAAACTCATCATTTTTTGCAACAAAGTCAGTCTCACTATTTACTTCTACTAGTACACCAATTCTTCCACCATGAATATATGCTTCTACGAGTCCTTCTGATGCAATTCTACCTGCTTTTTTCGCAGCTTGAGCCAATCCTCTTTCTCTAAGTGCCTCAACTGCTTTGTCCAAGTCACCATTGGTTTCTTCTAGAGCTTTTTTACAATCCATCATACCAGCTCCGGTTCTTTCTCTTAAATCTTTAACCATTCCAGCTGTAACAGCCATATGAACGCCTCCTCATAAGTTTCTGTGTATAATATAAATGGTAAGAGAAGCAAGGGATGGAATCCCCTCTTAACCCTTACCATCATCCATTACTCTTCCATTTGTTCGCCTTGTCTACCTTCGATCATCGCATCGGCCATCTTTGCAGTGATTAGCTTAACAGCTCTAATCGCATCATCGTTAGCTGGAATCACATAATCGACTTCATCAGGGTCACAGTTTGTATCAACAATACCTACAACTGGTATTCCTAATTTTTGTGCTTCTTGTACTGCAATTCGCTCTTTACGAGGATCTACAACAAATATTGCACCAGGAATATCATTCATTTCTTTGATTCCACCTAAGAATTTCTCAAGTTTTTCTTGTTCAGCTTTTAACTTGATTACTTCCTTCTTTGGTAAAACATCAAATAATCCATTTTCTTCCATTCTAACCAATTCATTAAGACGCTCAATTCTCTTGCGGATTGTCTTATAGTTTGTTAACATTCCACCTAACCATCTTTGGTTTACGTAGTACATTCCACATCTCTTGGCTTCTTGCTCAATAGATTCTTGGGCTTGTTTCTTCGTACCCACGAATAGCATTGTTTTATTGCTTGCCGCAACTTCTTTCACGAAAGAGTATGCTTCTTCTACTTTCTTTACAGTTTTCTGTAAATCAATAATGTAGATACCATTTCTTTCTGTGAAAATGTACTCTGCCATCTTAGGATTCCATCTTCTTGTTTGGTGTCCGAAATGAACGCCTGCTTCTAATAATTGTTTCATTGAAATTACTGACATTTTCTCACCTCCTTGGTTTTTTCCTCCACTCTGTTCATCTCTTCAAGTGACCTTTCGGCAACCATTTGAAGATTCCAGAGAGTGTGTATTTAAATCACTAAAGTAGTATAACATAACCCTAATGGATTTGGCAACAACAAATTAGATATTAAATTTATTACCAGTCTTTCCTTCTTATTATAAAAATATACCATAGCTGCCATAAAACTCAATAAAAACGACCTTGCATTTCATGAAAAAAATCCTGTGGTCGCTAAGGTACTCATTTATCGACAGCTATTCAAACTGACCTTTCACGATCTTGTCAATGATTTCTTCTTCTGATGCACCATCATCAATTTTATAATCGCCCCACCTTATTTTGTTCGTCAAACCCTGCACATATAAAATATTTAGAAACTGATCTTCTGATGATATTAAATTATGACTTTTTAACATTGTAGCAATTTCTTTACTATTCATTCCCTTAGGAATTCGAATAACCTTTGAATCCGTCGATTCTTGATTACTTGACTTACTGATATCCTTATCATCAATATATTTCGTACTAGATGATTTATCAAAAAACTCTTTAGGCTCTATCATTCCCAATTTTATGGCTTCTTGCCGTATAAAACTTTCTGTTATTTTAGTCTGTGTCATGATATTCATAACAGTAGCAAAAATAATACCTATTCCAATCCCTAATAGGAATATCCATGTCGTTTTATTTCTCAAGCTTTCACCTCTTTCTCAGATTGAGAATAAGTTGTACTTCACCAATTCCTTTATTTAAACACCTAGCAATCTGTGCTGGGCTATTTCCTTCATCAAATAATCGTAATATTTCCCTGGTTGTGAGGTGCTTTATATCGTCTTCCTTTGTAGTCTCAGAAGGAGAGTTTAACAATTCTTCGTCATCAGACCTATGATCAGTTTCTATCCCCATATCAACGTCTATCACCTCATCGTTATTCCGGAGCACTTCTAAGGGTTGTTTATGGATAATTTCTTTATAATTATTTAGTTTATTGTCAATTTCCTCCATCATGCGACACAACTCCGCTGTTCTAACGTCAATACCCTGAATGATTTGTTCACTGACTGTATTTAACTCCTCAATAATTTCTTCAGCAATATCAATGTATTCAACGATCTTCAGCTCTTTCTCCTTCAGCATTTGATCGTCAGATGAAACAAAGGTGCTCGACTGCCTTCGTAGTACAAAATAAGACAAGAGCACCATAATCACACCTATAAATAAAATTAAGTAATTAACTATATTATTCGTCATATTAGCCCCCGAATTAAATCATAATATCAATTTTAATACCCTTACCTGTTGCTCGTTTTTCACTGTCTTTTGCTTCATTATTTTCCTGTTCTCCTTTTTTATCTTCTTGAGAGTTAGGATTTCTTTCCTGCTTATCTTTATGCTGATTTTGATTATGAATATGGGGATGTGTTTTACGGTCAAATGTGTTCACTCGATTTAACTGTCTCTCATTGTTCTTCTGATCTTGTATGACAATGGCCTGATGTTCTAATCGTTCTTTATTGTTTAATGTTTGATTTTCCTGGGACAGCTTTATGTTCTTAGGAACCATAGATTGAAAATCAATTGGTCTTATAGACACTTCCATCACCCTTTTGTTATCCCATATAAGGAATAGTTCTAATTTCCCCATTTTCACGGACAATTGTTGAACGCTGAATCTGATCTCTGACGAAGTAAAACGAATTGCCAATAGAAATCTTTACACCAGGGTATATAACACTTTCGACATGTATTCTTCCGTTTGAAAGCGATTGCAATATCTGCTTTAAACTTATCAACTCAATATTTACACTTTCTATTTTTGTCTCTAAATATTTTTTTGTATTTACAGACTTGGTAAGGATCTCTTGCTTATCTGGCGGTAATACAGTGACTTTGGACATTTTAGACAATAATTCAATGGCTTTATTTACGCTATCCATATTCTTCATCAAACTGTCTAATTCTTCTTTTAAGCCATCAAAACGTTCCTTTAATTCAGGATCAACACCTACCTCTAATTTGGTAACGGTAGCCATGTGGGAGCCTATGGTTCTTGCACAAATATCATTGTTTGCCCTTACCTCTCCCCCTACAATGAGTCCCTTCTTTCCATTGACAGTGATCTGTCCTTTAGCCTCTAATTTGCAATGCATTACAACATCAGCTTGGATATTCCCATGGGCTTTTGCATAACAGTTTTCCATATACCGTGCAATAATATCCTGTTTACTGACTAGCTTACCATTATTATTCCCTTGAATGCCTTTATGTAGTATAATATCACCCTCAGCATGAATAATAGCACCTTCGACAACCCCATGTACTTCAACATCACCGTCGCAATGGATTTCAAATCCAGTCATAACATTTCCTTTTACTACAACCTTACCATTAAAATGAATATTACCCGTAGCGTTATCCACATTGCCATTGATTTCGTATACTTGTAAAACAGTAACTTTATCATCAATTAGCTTGGCTTGTCCATTCATATCAGCGATTAACTGTAATCCATCTGCACTTTCTACTACGTTCTTTCCCTTTTTGAATTGAACGTGCTTTCCTGGCTTTGGAGAAAGCAATCTTCCCTTCACGGAGGTACCCTCAACCCCCTCTGTGGGTAAGGTTTTGATTGCTAGTATCTCCCCCTTTTTGACATTATGGATAATATGCAGTTCTTTCAAATTCACTGAACCATCTTCTAGTAGTTCAGGCCTCATTTTAGCATGAATATCGAACATATATTGAGCAGCTCCATCAATTCCGTTTATTACATCTTTGCCACGGGCAACCTCGATCCGTTTGTTGAAATTGCTTTCAATCATAAGATTCTCTATAGCAGCTGAGTCTATACCATAAACGACGCCCGCTGCATTTAGTGCTTCAACTACACTTTCTTTCGTGACCATCTTCCCGCCATCAGGTGGCTCGATGAAAACAAATGCTCTCATCTCATCCTTGCTAACTTCCACGATAGCTTTACCATCCCTCAAATCACGCTCACATAAATTCTCAATTTCAATAGCGCATATTTCTCTTGAGGTTAATCCGTCCTTAATCTTTTGTTCATCATAATTCATAATTCCTTGAGTTTTGAAAAAAGAAATAATATCCTCATAATTTGCAGCTTTTCCAGCACCTTTTGGTGGATAGATCAATAATGTTTTACTATTTTCACTAAATTTAAGCTCATAGTGCCCATTTTCATTGGAATAAGAAATTGTTTTGTCAACCTCTACATCCTTTAGTGTCACTTTTACTTTAGAATTTCTTATCGATAGATTAAAAATCGACTTGCCTTCCTCTATGACCTCGACATTCACATTCTCTACTGTGGTATTTAACTCTTCTAAAGCATTTCCGATAGCCTCTTCATAAGTTTTTCCTTCTGCAATCACATAATTCTTTGTCAATTGCAACCACCACCTTTTATAGATTAACTAATTTTCTCTAATCGACTCTTTAACCTCATAATCGCCTTTGTATGCAATTGAGATATCCGCGATTCTGATATGCCCATAATACTGGATATTTCCTTATACGTAAGCTCAGAATAGTAATATAGGCTAATAATTTTCTTCTCCCTCTCGGGAAGACTACTTACAGAATCAACAAGAATTTCCTTCATTTCCTCTTGCTCAAAATATTGTTGAGGTTCACTATTTATATCGTCATCTATAATAGCAAAGTTTGCATTATTTAAAATCTTTTCTTCTAAGGAAACCACAGTAAAGGAATGGACATCTGATAACATGTCATTTAGCTCATCAATAGAGATGCCCAAGGTCAGGGCCACTTCTTCATCATTTGCACTTCTGCCACTTCTATTTTCAATAGCCTTATATGCTTCTTCTAGCTTTTTATATTTTTGCCTGACAGAACGGGGAATCCAATCTAAATTTCTTAATTGATCAATAATCGCACCTCGTACACGAATATATGCATAGGTTTCAAATTTAACATTTTTTGCTGGGTCAAACTTATCAATGGCATCAAGCAGCCCAAATATACCATAACTAACCAAATCGTCAAATTCAATATGGTTTCCATAATTATTATATAATCTACCTGCTATGATTTTTACCAAATCAATATATGCGATGATCAACTGATCCTTTACCTGCTTACTCCTAGTTCTTACGTATTTATCCCACAAAGCACTGTTTTGCACAGGTACACCTCCCCCTAAGACTCATTTTCTCGCTCTAAGATTTTGGATTGATTGTTTTCGCCGTACTTTTTAAAATCTAGAGGCATAAAGTTCTGCTCTTCTTTCTCAGCACTTTCGTAAAGTTCTGATTCTTGCGGGGGGATGACAATATCAATATGATGAGACTTCACTTTCCTATGCTGTATATTTGCCTTTAAAATAAAAGAAACGCACAGATAGGATCCTAAAAATATAATGACATAAAAAATCAAGGTTCTCTCTAGATAGGATTTAAAACTAATCTTTGAGAGCATTCCAGCAATAGTGCTGATAAAGATAGATGTTAAAAGCAATGCATATGGTAGTTTTTTTAAATTGTCCATATAAAAACTCCATTCATATTTGTTTCGTCCCGTGACCAATCGTCTTTATTAGGAGTAATCCAGAGTCAGAATAAAGCTCGATCGTCCTACCGAAATTTCCCCCAGTATCTTCTGCAATAATTGGAATCTTAAGTCCTTCAAGAATCTCCTTTGTAGCGATCACATTTCGCTCTCCAATTTTCATGATGTCATTCTTGTTTGTGAATGAGAACATTTGTGAACCTCCGGCTATTTTACTCACAAGCCTGTATTTACTAGCTCCCATCCTTAGGACATTTTCTAGAAGCTGGGCAATACCTGTATCTGCAAATTTAGCTACATTGCTATTATTACGAATTGTTTTACTGGATGGTAGCATAATATGGGCAAGGCCAGATATTTTGGTCATAGGATCATACAAGGTAATACCAACACAAGATCCTAATCCTAAAGTAGTCAAGGTCCCCGGATGTTTTATTACATTCAAATCAGCCATCCCTACTTTTATAATTTCACCTGTCATTGTAAAACACCTAAACTTTTCAATAAAATCTCAAATGAGTCCTCATCAGGTATAAGAAAGAAGAAACCTTTTACATCATTCTTCCCCTCGTTGAATTCAGTTTCGATTAGCAAAACATGATCTCCGACTTGCCCAAACTGAATAATTGGTACGCTAAGAATCGCTCCTGCCATATCAATGGCCAATGATGGAACTGAAATTTTGATATTGAGCCCAGTTAAAGCAGATAAAGATGAGATATATGAGCCTGATAAAATGTTTCCAATTTCCTGAAGGGCTGACTGTCTAATTTCATCTGGAACTTCTTGATCCTCAGTTATAGGCATAATCATATTGATTAGGGTCATTGACGATTTCAGCGTAAGTAGAAACATAATGCTTCCACTTATATCGCCGTCTACACGGAAATAGATACCACAAACAGGTATCTCTGGTCCCCCTAGGAGCTCAGCAACCTCCCTAAACTCTAATATTTCAACCTTAGGAACATT
Source organism: uncultured Anaerosolibacter sp. (assembly GCA_937948705.1). Next base: position 61,656 of record CALECF010000074.1, read on the forward strand.
CATATCAATCTTTCGATCAATCATCTTTGCCAAAGCAGTGGCCGCATTTCCTGCTCCAATATTTCCAATTTCTTTTAGTACATCAATTTGTTGACTATCGAGTTCTTCAATGGAAATCCCCATATGGATCGCCCTCCCTACTCTACATCATCGGTAGTTTCTTTTATATCTAAAACCTTTTTTAAATCCAGTAGAATGATAATTCGGTCTTCATGCTTGCCTATACCCTTTATGAAGTCGTTGCCCGTATTGTTTGTAATATTTGAAGCATCTTCGATTTTTTCGCTATTTAACTGCAACACCTCTGAGGAAGAATCAACCAGTAATCCAACTACAACTTCTTCAACGGAAACAATAATTATTCTTGACTCATCATTAAAAGGTATTTCTTGTAAGTGAAATCTTTTTCTAAGGTTAACGACAGGAACTACCTCTCCCCTAAGATTGATAACCCCTTGGACATAATCTAGGGCATGTGGTACCCTAGTTATATCCATGACTCTTTCAATTGTTTCCACCTGAAGAATATCAATTCCATAAAACTCATTGTCTAATTTAAACAGCACATATTGATTTTCTAAAGAAGTTGCTTTATGATCCATATATTTCTCCCCTTTTAATAGGATAGATTTTTATAACAAGGAATTTGTATCTACGATTAGTGCAACTTGACCATTCCCTAAAATAGTTGCACCTGCAATGATCTTAATACCAGAAAGGAACTTACCTAATGATTTGATAACAATCTCTTGTTGTCCTATGAGATCATCCACAATGAATCCCGCGGTCTTCTCACCTTTTCGAACTACAACGACGGTTAAGTCTTCTCTCTGATTTGATTCTGTTCCCTGTAATATTTGATTCATTCTTAAAATTGGTAATGTAGTATTTCTATATAGAACGACCTCTTGATTCTGTACTTTTCTAATATTTGTTGCCTTTATCGTAACGATCTCTTTAATAGAACTCAAAGGTATCGCATATTTCTCTTCACCAACATTTACGAGTAAGGCCTGGATGATTGCTAAGGTAAGAGGAAGTCGTATAATGAATTTACTTCCCTTAGATTTTGCAGTTTGTACTTCTACTACACCTCCAAGAGATTCAATCTTTGTCTTTACTACATCCAGTCCTACCCCTCTTCCTGAGATATCGGATATCTTATCAGCGGTACTAAAACCAGGGTGAAATAACAATTGAACAGCTTCTTTATCATCAAGATTTTCAGCTTCTTCCTTCGTTAATAAACCTTTTTGGACGGCCTTGCTCTTAACCTTTTCTATATGAATACCCTGCCCATCATCTTCAACCTCGATGACTACGCTGTTTCCATCTGGATACGCTGCGAGCTTAACTGTTCCAAACTCCCGTTTGCCACAAGCTTTTCTTGTTTCAGGATCTTCAATACCATGATCGATCGAATTCCTAATGCAGTGGATGAGAGGATCTCCTATTTCATCGATAACAGTCCTATCCACCTCAGTTTCCTCGCCGGACATGAAAAGCTCTATTTCCTTGCCTAATTCCTTTGATAGATCCCTAACCATCCGGGGAAATCTATTAAACACTCTTTCAATAGGCACCATTCGAACTTTCATAACTGCATCATGAAGACTTGTCGTAATTCTCTCTAAATACTCAATGGCTTCATTCATATTATGCTTTTTACCTGAATCAGTAATATCTTCCAGCCTTGTTTTAATAATGATTAATTCACTGACCAAATTCATTAAATTATCTAATCTATCAATATCTACTCTAACTGTCTTCCCAACTGTCGGCTTTTTTGACTTGTATGCTTTCTTTTCTTCGCTTTGTTTTTCCTGTTCTTCCTCATTTTCTACATTTTCCTCCAGCTGCTCAAATTCTTTTGCAAGCCCATCAGTACCCATTGTGACCAGTTGAATATGTACTTCCTCAATTTCAGAAATAGATTCAATTTCTTTCTTCACTGCTTCTAAATGTAGCTTGGTAATGATAACTAAATCAAAGGACAGATCAAAGTTTTCATCTTCAATATCCTCAACTGAGGGACTTGATTTTATTATTTCACAATCCCTTTCCAGTGTGTTAAAAATAATAAACGCCCTAGCTGATTTAAGCATGCAGTTTGCACTCAAAACAATCTTTAATTTAAAACAGTTGTGCCCCTCTAGAGACGCCTTCGCTATAGCACTTTTCGAAAAATCCTCCAGTTCAATATCAATAACCTCTGACTGTAAATCGGAAGACGGTACATTGATTGTTGAGTTTTGATCACTCAAAGCCGAATCGCCAATCATAATCCCATTTAGCTTATGAATTAAACCCTGAGAATCATTGCTCCCTTCATCGCCAGTTTTTTCAACTTCACCAATGTATCCTTCTAAGGTATCTAAGCATTCAAAGAGGATATCAATAATACCTTCGTTAATTTTCAACTCGTTACTTCTGAGGGACTGTAATACATTTTCCATCTCATGGGTAAGACTTGCTACTCTACTAAATCCCATGGTTCCTGACATACCTTTTAAGGTATGGGCAACCCTGAAGATTTCATTTAAAAGTCCCAGTTTGGTGCTATCAATTTCTAATTCTAACAAACTCTGATTCATATTTTGCAAATGTTCTTTTGACTCTTCAATAAATATTTCTAAATATTGACTCATATCCATAGCTTTACACCCCCGTAGCTTTTATTATTGATTCCGCAATACTTTCTAAAGAAACCAACCTATCCACACATCCTAGGTTTACGGCTGATTTAGGCATACCATATACAACGCACGATTCCTCATTCTGCCCAATTGTAATACCACCGCCTAGCTTGATGTTCTTCATGCCTTCCGCCCCATCCGAACCCATTCCAGTCATAATAACACCTATTATGTTCTTCAGCTGCAGCTGTGCAAGGGAGTTCATCATATAGTCTACAGATGGCCGATGTCCAGACATAGGTTGATCGTTTGTTAGCTTAATCCTAAATGTACTACCTGACTTAACAACCTTCATATGTCGATCTCCTGGTGCAATATAAGCATGTCCTGGAAGAAGGATATCGTCTTCCTCTGCCTCTTTCACTGTGATCTCTGATAAATTATTCAATCTTTCTGCTAGTGACTTAGTAAAACCAGGCGGCATGTGCTGTACGATTAGAATGCTGGCCTGTATATCCTTAGGTAAAAAAGGAATGACACTTTGCAACGCCCTAGGCCCACCAGTTGAAGTTCCGATTGCAACTATATTTCTCAGACTCCTATCAACTTTAAAGTTGGACGGTTTTTTATTCAAAGGTACCGTTTCAGGCTTCACAACATGTCTTGACTTTATATTTACTTTCGAGGCCATCCTTAATTTTTCGTGAAGCTGCAATTTCATATCTTCCGTATTCATTTTAAAAATACTTGAAGGTTTAGGAATGAAATCCACAGCACCCAGTTCTAAAGCTCTAACTGTAGCATCTGCTCCTTCTTTTGTTAAGCTGCTCAGCATTAAAATAGGTAGTGGCATTTCCTCCATGATCACCTTCAATGCTGTAATTCCATCCATAATAGGCATCTCAACATCCATTGTGATGATATCTGGTGATAGCTCTTTCAACTTTTCCATGGCTTCAAGTCCATTTTTTGCTATGCCGATGACATTTAGACTTGGATCTTCCTCAATAATATCTGTAATTACCTTCCGCATAAAAGCCGAATCATCCACTACAAGAACATTGAGCTTTTTCATCTATACCAATCCCTTTTTCTTCATTTTTCTCTGATAATTAAATATAAAGGATACGATTTGCGTTCTTGATTGATCTTGAATATTATCAAAACTGACAGCAATGTCGTATTCACTTCCGCTCCCTTCGTAGGGTACACAGCGAATAATACGGCCCCTAGCTTGAATGGATCCACTATCTGCTTTTATAACAATATCTACGATATCGTTTGCAGTTACTCTCGTTTTCGAGATTAATCTTAAACCGCCCCCACTAATATCTTTCGTCAATGCACTGAAACTTTTCCTATTCTCAATCCCATCAGAACTTACCAATTCCATTTGCACATCCAACACGATATCGAGACGAAAATAATCCCTTCGCTGCACTTTCTTTACATCACTCAATCTTTCAATTTTCATATACGATAAATGTTCTGAATGTTTTCTCGATAATACACGAGCACTAAAGGCGAAGACACCAATACTTTTTTTGGCATATTTGATCTGAATAATCTCACCAGTAGGTATGGGCACCACCATATTACTCACAATTGGCATCGCTATGAATATATGTCTTTCATCAATTGTATCTAAAACTTGGCTTATCAGCTTTATATCTTTATTCACTACAATACTATTCTCAATTTCAATTTTATCACCTATGGCTGGTAAATCATGATTGCTCATATTGCTAAGACTCTCCCCCCTTCACTGTTTAGATTAATACAATATCATTTGTTACTGATTAAATAGACTTTTTCTGTCCATAAAAAAACTTGCTTATAAATTTCTTAAATCCGCTTACTTCAAAAACTTCAGATGCCTGTTCATTGATGATTCTTGAGGCTATTGAATCAATCCCTTGACTAACTAAACTATTTGGGTAATTTAAAATAAAAGGTCTCTGGGACTTTACCGATTTAGTCACAGCAACATCATCATAAAGGTATCCTAATTGTTCGAGATTAATATTCAAAAATCTTTGCGCAGCAGTATTTAGTTTATTAAAGATATCCCAACCTTCCTGATTATTCTCTACTCTGTTAATAAGAAGGCGAATTCTTTTTTCCTTTTCCTCAGCTACAATATTCTTAATCATTGCATATGCATCTGTAATTGATGTTGGTTCTGGCGTGGTAACTAATATTACTTCATCTGTGGCATTTACAAAGGATAGTACTGAATTACTTATCCCAGCACCAGTATCAATCAAAATAAAATCGGTATCTCTGCCAATCATTTTTAAATTCTCAATTATATGACTAAGTTGCTCATCTGTAAGATTCACAAGCTCCCTCAAACCAGAGCCACCAGATATAATTTTAATCCCCTGGGGGCCTTCTACCATAACTTCTTCAATACTTTTTTCTTTTCTAATAACATGGGCTAGGGAGTATTTAGGTATCAGTCCAATAATCACATCTATATTTGCTAATCCTAGATCTGCATCTAAAATTGTAACACCATAGCCTTGCTTTCTTAGGGCTAACCCGAGATTGATCGTGAAGTTTGACTTACCAACACCACCTTTGCCGCTGGTAATCGTAATTACCCTAGCATCTTTCTCATTCATTGTATTATTCTTATCTTGATGTGAAATTGTTTCAATATTGTGGCGCTTTAGATTATTAATAATATCTCTCAATTTCTGCGCTTGATCATTCATATTTTTCACCTACAATGCTATTTGCAATTCTATCGGGGTTTGCAACTTCTATGTCATCTGGGACACTTTGTCCAATCGTAAGATAGGACAAAGCTTTTCCTGTTAATATTCTAGTGTTCAATATATTCCCCTTGGTACTAGACTCATCTAACTTTGTAAACAACAGCTTATATTCTTTGATAAAATCATAGGAGTTGACGATTGTTCTTATGTCCTTATAACCAGTTGTTGCACTGATTACCAAAAATATTTCTGGATTTTCAATACACTCCATCAGTTGTTTGATCTCCTCTATCTGTTCATCCTTCTTGTGATTCCTTCCCGCCGTATCAATTAATATAATATCCTTTTCTTTAAAATTCGATATGGCAGCCTTCATTTCCTGGGGTTCATAAACAACTTTCATTGGGAGTCCTAATATTTCACTATAGGTTCTAAGTTGGTCAACAGCGGCAATCCTATAGGTATCTGCAGTAATAACACCCACCGATTTCATTCCCTTTATGGATAGTTTCGCAGCTAGTTTTGCCAAAGTTGTTGTTTTTCCTACACCTGTTGGTCCGATTAAAACGATTATCTTTTGCTGTTCATTTACCTCCTCCACCAGAGCAGGTTGTCCTATATATTCCCGAATCTTAATTCGTATTGCATTTCTGATTGCCCCTTCATTTTCCGGTGTAAAACTCAGTTGTTTTTTCACAATAGATAATATCTTTTCAGAGATATTCTGATCCACATCATTTTGTAAGAGAATATTTAAATATTTTTCATAAATTTCATCTCTTATTTCACCCTGCACAACCTTGGAGGGTTCAGTTGAATCCATCCTATCAAGTACATTACTTAATAAGGCATGAATACTTCCAACTTGATTTTGTAGTTCATCAATTTTAGTAGGCTCTGGTTGAACAGGTCTCATTAATTTGACATTCTGGTCAATCAGACTATTTGTTTTCTTTTCACCATTCTCATCGATAGCTGCAACCATCTCAATAAGGGGTTTTTTAAATATACCTAATAATCCTGGTCGTCTAATCTTTCTTGAATGCAGAATCACAGCGTTGTTCCCTAATTCAGATTTAACCTTCAACATTGCTTCTTGGGCATCGTTTGCTATATATCTTTTTACTTTCATCTTATGCGCTCACCACCCCTACAGACTGAACTTCTACCTTGGTATCAACCTCATTATATGAAAGGACAATCAATTCTGGTGCTAATTGTTCAGATAACTTCTTAAAGTAAAATCTAACGATCGGCGAAGTTAAGATAATCGGTTGTTCCCCTATGGCCATTAGCTTTTGAACTTGCTGAGATAAGTTGTTTAATATAGTCTGTGAAATCATAGGATCCAAATTCAAATAGGAGCCATGCTCTGATTGCTGAACGGATTCCATGATGATTTGCTCTAATGCTGGCTCTAAAGTAATCACTTTGGCCCGCTTTCCTTCAATAAACTGTTTCGTGATTGCTCTTGCTAGAGACTGTCTTACATATTCTGTTAGCATATCACTATCCCTTGTTATGGGTCCATAGTCCGCTAGGGTTTCAAGAATTGTAACCATATCTCGAATAGAGATTCCTTCTCTCAGTAGATTTGATAAGACTTTTTGGATTTCTCCAATTGAAAGTATCTTAGGCACCAATTCCTCGATGAGGGCTCCCTGATTCTCTTTAACATTATCTAAAAGGGACTTAACTTCTTGTCTGCCTAATAGTTCACTCGAATGTCGTTTCACGATCTCAGTTAAGTGGGTTGAAATAACAGAAGATGGGTCTACAACTGTATAACCAAAAATTTCTGCTTTTTCTCTTTCATCATCAGAAATCCATTTTGCTGGCAAGCCAAAAGCTGGCTCTATCGCGTCGATTCCCATAATATCGCCTTCCGCTGTTCCTGGATTCATTGCTAGATAGTGATCAAAGACAATATTTCCATCTGAAACCTCGACACCTTTTATTTTTATAACATACTGGTTGGGCTCTAATTGAATATTATCCCTTAATCGAATCATTGGAACAATGATACCTAGTTCGAGGGCACATTGCCTTCTAATCATAACCAAGCGATCAAAAAGGTCTCCCCCCTGATTAGGATCAGCTAACGGAATGATACCATACCCAAATTCCAACTCAATAGGATCTACCTGCAATAGCGGAATTACATTTTCAGGTTTTCTAATTTCCTCCACTTCACTACCTTGAGCAATTTCCTGTTCTTCTATTTCATTTTCCTTTATTGATTTTCTTAAGCTAAATCCTAAATATAAAAATAGAGCACTCAGTGTAAAAAAAGGTACTTTAGGTAGAGGCGTTAATCCCAATAGTAGGAGTACACCAGATATAATGAACATGATTTTCGGCTGTCTAAATAACTGAGATAATACATCGGTTCCCAAATCCGAATCCGATGCTGCTCTAGTTACAACAATACCTGTTCCCGTTGATATTAATAGGGCAGGAATTTGTCCAACTAAACCGTCACCAACTGTTAGGATTGTATACTTTGCTAAGGCTTCTGTCAGTGTTAAGCCTCCAACCATCATGCCAAGGGCAAATCCTGCCGTTATGTTAATAATCGTTATAATAATTCCTGCTATGGCGTCCCCTTTAACAAACTTACTGGCTCCATCCATCGCCCCATAGAAATCTGCTTCTCTTTGTATTCTCTTACGTCTTTCCCTTGCGTCATCTTCACTAATTAAGCCCGAATTTAGATCAGCATCTATGGCCATCTGTTTACCGGGCATTGCATCCAGGGTAAATCTCGCTGCTACCTCTGAAACTCGCTCTGAACCTTTTGTAATAACCAAAAACTGAATGATGGTTATAATTAAGAAAATAATGAATCCGACGATGGCATTATTCCCTATTACAAAGTCTCCGAAGGCCTCAATCACTTCACCCCCATATCCATTGGAGAGGATATTTCTAGTGGTAGAGATATTTAAAGCAAGCCTAAACAAAGTAGTTATTAATAGCATGGATGGAAAGACGGAAAATTGTAATGGCTCCTTGTTATGCACTGATAATAAGAGTATTAATAAGGCTAAGGATATATTTAAGCTTAATAATACATCCAATAAAAACAGTGGTATGGGTATGATGATAATCAATACAATCGATATAATTCCTAGGGATACCACTATATCGCCAAACTTCATTTGCCTTCCTCCTAAATGATATTTTTAAGTTTGTACACGTAGGCTAGTACTTCAGCTACAGCTTGATATAAATCTGGAGGAATGCCTTCTCCAATTTCAACAGCGCTATATAATGCCCTTGCCAAAGGCTTATTCTCAATAATAGGCACCTCATGTTTTTCCGCCAGTTCACGGATGTTAAACGCAATCAAATCCTGTCCTTTCGCCAATACAATAGGTGCTTTATCCTGCTCCTGATCATATCGAACAGCTACTGCATAGTGGGTGGGATTCGTAATAATGACGTCTGCTTTTGGGACATCCTGCATCATCCGCCTCATGGCCATTTGTCGCTGCTTTTCCTTAATTTTAGATTTGATTTGAGGATCTCCCTCAGTTTGTTTGTACTCTTCCTTAATTTCTTGCTTAGACATTTTTAATTCATTTTCATATTCCCACTTCTGATAAAAGTAATCCAATACAGCTAAGATAATAAGTACCACTGCTGATCTCAATGCGATATTTATTGTGGCCTTCCCTAGAAAAGCAACAATACCGGGTATTTCCATATCAAGAATATTTACTACATGTTTCGACTGTTTCAAAACATAGCTAAACGAAACATAGCCTACAACAACTATTTTAATAAGGGATTTTACAAATTCCACAATCGACTTTTTTGAAAATATCTTCTTGAACCCATTTATCGGGTTAAGGCGATCTAGTTTAAAAGCCAACGGCATCGTAGTAAACAAAAACCCCACTTGCATATAACTGCTCAGCAAGCCAACAACGAAGGCGCACCCTAAAACGGGGATCACTACCTTGACAGCCTGTCCTACCATTACAATAAAAAGCTTGTGAATCCCGTTCACTGTAAAAAGTGTTTCATCATTAATTGTATAGGTATATATATTCACTATATATAGTGCTAAACTGTTATAAATGTATTTCCCTGCCAACTGTAAGGCAAGGAAAGTAAACAATAGAATAAGTGCAGAATTTATTTCTTTACTTTGTAAGACTTGTCCTTTTTCTCTTGATTCTTTTTTTCGTTTTGGTGTAGCATTTTCCGTTTTTTCTCCAGTGAAGAGCTGTAAATTTATGTTAAAAAGATACATTTTATCATCCTTTTACTATGGCATGGAGTAAGTCCCATAGGTGTTCGAACATCGTATCAAATATATATTCGAAAAACCCAATATAGAGTGGAAAAACAATAAATAGAACAAGCATACCTAGCAGAATCTTTATAGGCATACCTACCACAAAGACATTCATTTGGGGCATAGTTCTTGCTAATATTCCCAGCAAAACATTCGTCAAAAATATAGCTACAATGATCGGAGCAGAAAATTTGAAGGCAATCACAAATATGGAAATGAATATGGAAATCAGCTTTTCAATCATCATGCCATTGATATTTAACCTGCCAATTGGAACGATATCGAAGCTTTGTTTAAGGGCTTGTATTAATTTATGATGACCATTGACTGACAGAAATACCAGTACTGCCATAGTGAATATGAGATTTGAACTAAGGGCTATTTCCTCATTTTCATCCATAGGGTTCAAAACACTTGCAATAGAAAATCCGATTTCCATGTCAATCATGTGTCCAGCAATATAGACTATGGTGAAAAAAAGATAACAAATGAATCCGATCATCATACCCAATATCAGCTCTTTAAATCCAAAAAGCATTAGCTCGTAAAAATTAACAATTTGTAGATCTGGTGGTACTTTCATGATAGGCAATAGAACAAAAGCAAATATCAAAGAAAAACCTAGTTTCACATAGGTAGGTATATTATTCTGATTAAATATCGGCGCTGTTAGGATCATCCCTACAATCCTTGCGAAGATTAAAAGCAAAATACCCATTTGATCTAATAACATTTCGATAATTTCCAAATGATCTCATCCTATCTACTGTATGAACTTATTTAAGTTTAAAAAAAGCTCCTGGGTATAGTCCACAGCGGTGGCTAATAACCATGGTCCAAATACGATAAAGGCCAACAGTACAGCCAAAATTTTGGGTACAAAAGCAAGGGTAGCCTCTTGAATTTGTGTGGTAGCTTGAAAAACACTTACTGCAAGGCCTACCACTAGCCCTAGTATTAGCATGGGAGCTGATAGAATAATAACATTAAACATTGCCTGTTGAAATAATTCAATGATTACACCTTCACTCATAATCTATACACTCCTATTTAAACCCCATGATGAGGGATTTAATAATTAGATTCCAACCGTCTACCATGATAAACAATAGTATTTTAAAGGGTAATGAAATCATTACAGGCGGCAGCATCATCATTCCCATAGACATGAGTGTACTTGCAACAACCATATCTATTACAATAAAGGGGATAAATAAAACAAAACCAATTTGAAAACCAGTTTTTAATTCGCTAATGATAAAGGCAGGTATTAATGCCTTTGTAGGTACATCTTCTAGTTTATTTGGCTTTTCACTCCCAGAAATATTAATAAATAATGCTAAATCCTTTTCTCTTGTCTGTTTGAACATAAATCCTCTTATAGGTTCCATGGCCTTGCTTAATGCTACTTCTTGCGTTATTTCCTTTGCAAGATATGGCTGAATTGCATTGCTATGAATCTCAGCCCCTATAGGTGCCATAATAAAAAAGGTAAGAAATAGGGCCAAACCAATAAGCACCTGGTTTGGCGGTGTAGTCTGAGTTGATATTGCTTTTCGAACAAACGATAAAACAATGATAATTCGAGTAAAACATGTCATCATCATTAAGATTGAAGGCGCTAGCGCTAAAATTGTAAGCATAAAAAGTATTTCAATACTGTTAGCGACTTCCTGGGGAGAATTTGCCTCATCTAAACTTAGCCCTATTTTCGGAATTGGCAACCTAGGTTCAGCTGAAATGCTAGAAAATGAAAAGACAAAAATGAGTAGTATCAACATAATCATGATAGATGTTTTCTTGTTTGAGTTAAATTTCATGGTTTTCATCCTTATCTATATGCTTATTGAGTTCCACACTTCGACTTTTCACATGATACAATTTCCTTAACAAATGATCTTTACTATTCGTAAAATCAAACTGATCTACGGTTTCAAATTGATCTTCAGAGTCTTTTTCATTGATTTTACTTTTTTTCATAAATTTCTCTAGATACGTATCGAATACCTTGTCTGCTATATTCGTTGTGCTTTCACTCTGAAAGATTTGGATCTGTTCTTTCTCCAGCTTATCTATTAATTGGAAGGTATGTTTGCCCACAGCTATCAGATAGTAGCAGTCCCCTGCGTTGACAATATACATTGCTTTATCCATGCCTAGATTCATTCTTTCAATAATTTTTAAATTTCTATTCCCAGCTGTAACAGCGCTCTTCTTCGCAACATATTTAGATGTAAAGTATGCGGCAGCTAAGATCAGAAGAAACATTGAAATTAATGAAAATAGCTGTCCAATCATGCTAAAACCGCTAGTAGCTTTTGTTTCCATCAAAGCATAAGATGGAATTTGCAGGATATGAAACATATAGAATATGTCCCCTTTCTAGTTAACCAAGAACCTTTCTTACTGCTTCAATGACACGATCAGCTTGAAAAGGCTTTACAATAAAGTCCCTTGCACCAGCTTGAATCGCTTCAATAACCATAGCCTGCTGTCCCATAGCTGAGCACATGATTACCTTCGCGTTGCTGTCAATTTTTTTAATTTCCTTCACAGCCTGTATACCATCTACTTCGGGCATTGTAATATCCATAATTACAAGATTTGGTTGTAGCTCTTTATATTTTTCTATGGCTTTCGCACCATTCTCTGCTTCGCCTACGACTTGTAACCCATTCTTTGTAAGCACATCCTTGATCATCATTCTCATAAATGCAGCATCATCAACGATTAAAATTCCTTTAGACATATGTGTTCCTCCTTGTTATTTTAACTTGTTCAATTTTTTACTTTGATTTAGGATGTCAGTCACTCTTATACCATAATTCTCGTCAATGACAACGACTTCACCCTTTGCAATGTGTTGTCCATTCACTAGGATATCCAAAGGCTCGCCAACCAGTTGATCCAGCTCAATAACAGACCCTGGCGTTAAGTCTAGAATTTCACTGATTCTTCTTGAAGTCCGACCTAACTCAACAGTAATTTCCAATGGTACATCCCTTAGCAGCGCTATATGTTCCCTATCATTTTTTGTTCTAGGTTCGTCGAAAGATTGGAATTGAATAGGTTGCACATTCACAGGAATTTGTCTGTTCACCATAGTGGATGAACTTTGAGAATCACTATAGTCCTCCATATAGTGTGGATGATTGTTCTGTACTTCAGGCTCCACATATTCTACATGATGTACTGACTCTTTCACGGGTTTCGCTGGCCTCGTTTGGGTAGAGACTGTGTTATGATGTCCAGCGTTTGCTTCAACATTTCCCTCAAAAAGATTGCTCACAAGGGTTTTTGCAAAATCAATAGGAATAATTTGCATAATCTCACTATCTATAAGGTTTCCAATGACCATTCTAAATGCTATCTTAACAATCTTGTCATCCGGCTGAAATAATTCCATACCTAAAGAATTGCTAGAAAAGTTTACTGCAAAAGCCTTTGGTGGAGAAATGTCAATTTTCTTATGAAAAATTTCTGCTAAAGAGGTGGATGCAGAGCCAATCATTTGGTTCATCGCTTCACTAATGGCACTAAGATGAAGTTCCGTCAGGTCTCCAGTAAAATTCGTTCCATCACCACCCATCATGAGATCTGTAATGATCTTTACATCATCTTCTTTCAGTACTAATAAATTCGTACCTTCTAGACCTTCTCGATATTTAACCTCAACAATAACAAAAGGAATTGGATAGTTTTCCTTCAGTTCATTGATAGATAGTACAGATACTTTCGGTGTAGTGATTGTGACCTTCTGCCCCAACAGTGTAAAGAGGGTTGTTGCTGAAGTCCCCATACTAATATTTCCGATTTCTCCAAGGGCGTCCTTTTCATTTTCATCTAATGTTTCCTCAGTGGTCTTACTGGTATTCGATGTGCCGTTTAACAAAGCATCTATTTCTTCTTGAGAAAGCATGTCACCCATTTTAGATTTCCTCCTTTCGTTCGACACTTACGATTTGTACAGCCAGCTTTTTCTTCTTTGTTCCTGGCTTTCCTCTATATTTCAATTCATCTCCAATAAAAATTTTCATATCCTCATTGATTGTCGTATCTAGCTGTATTACATCTCCAACTTGAAGGTCTAAAAACTCATTCACCGTAATATAGGTTTTGCCAATCACGGCTCGTACGGGAATGTAGGCCTTATTGATACGACTTTCTATTATTCTCTGATCGTCAGGGGTTGATTCCCTAGTAGTGCTATTAAACCAGTATTTCGTGCTTAACTGGGATAATATAGGTTCAATCACGAGGTGTGGAATGCAAATATTAAGCATCCCCTCAACTTCGCCTATTTTAATATTTAATGTTATGAGTGCAATGGTTTCATTAGGAGAAATCAATTGTGCAAATTGTGAGTTTGTCTCTACCTTTTCAAGTCTTGGCTCTAAGTCTAAAACATTTTCCCACGGTTCATTTAATAAACGGATCATCTGCTTCATCATAGATTTCAATAATGTGATTTCAATCTCTGTGAAATTTCTATTCTCATCCATTGGCTTTCCACTTCCACCCAATATTCGGTCAATGAGGGTAAATGCGATATCTGGTGTAATATCGAATATAATCTGTCCCGGCAGAGGTGAAAAGTCCACGATCCCCAGAACCGCAGGGTTTGATATAGAATTGCTAAATTCGTGATAGGTCAATTGCTCAACGGTAAAAACCTCCACATTCACTAGACTCCTTAAATACCCTGACAAGTAGGTATTTAATAATCGTGAAAAATTCTCATGGATGACTTGAAGCGTACGTAATTGATCCTTCGCAAATTTATCTGGTCGTCTAAAATCATATTTCTTAATTTTCTTTTCTCTTGTTTCTTCTTGAATCTCTTGGACATCTACTTCCCCTGTGCTTAACGCTTGGAGCAGGGCATCTATCTCACTTTGTGACATTACATCGGACAATTACGTCACCTCCTTTTATTGGACAATAAATTCAACAAAGTACACATTTGTAATCTTTTCCGAGTCTACAATTTGCTTAATCGCCTTTAAAACCTCTGTTCTTAGGGCCTGCTGTCCTTTGTCTCCAGCAAGACTGCTTTCATCTTTGCTTCTTAATACCTCAAGGATACTGTTGGTCATCTTTGATTTGTTTGATTCTATCTTCTCAATGATCTTTTCATCGACCGTTTCAACAACCATATTCGTCTTCATTATTTTTCGGCTGTCTTTTACATTAGAGTAAAGTTCTCCAATGGGGAAACTAAAAGTCTTTACTTCTTTTACTGTTTTTTCAGGTGCTTTATACACCGCGAAATAGAAAACACCACCAAAAATAATTGCCGTTACTAGAAAACCCACTATACTAAATAACATTACCTTTTTAGCCGTCATATCGCTACGCCCCTTTTGAAATTCTAATAGTACGGTTCTGATTTAACAAAGTCTGACCGGAGAATGACAATATCTACCCTTCGATTTTTTCCTTTATTGCCATCGGTATCATTAGGCGCAATGGGATGGTACTGACTATACCCTGATGCCGACAATCGGTCTGGTTGTAAACCTGCCTGTTCAATTAAGAACCGTACTACATTCGATGCTCTTGTTACTGATAGTTCCCAATTGGTAGGATACTTTCTGATATTAATAATCGGGTCCGAATCTGTATGACCTTCTATACGTATATACTTCTCCTTAAACTCTTGTTGTTTTAAAAGGTCTGATAAAAAAAACAGAGTTTCATTCGCATTTCCTTTTAAATCCGCTTTTCCTGAGTCAAACAATACATTATCCTTAAATCTTAAAAGTAATCCCCTGGGTTCTAAATCTACCAAGATTTCATTTTGAAAACCATTTTGTTCTAAATAGTTTTCAATGAGTTCCTGCAGCTTTTTAAAGTCCTCCAGTTCCCGTAATTCCTCTAATTGCTCAGCTGACTGTTCTTCATTGACTAAAAAGGTTTCTTGTACGGTCTTTCCACCCTTAAGTGCCCCGAGAGAACCTTGAACAGACTGCATAATTGCCTGGAATTTTTGAGCATCGATTGTAGAAAATGAGAACAGTAGTACGAAAAAGCAAAGTAATAAGGTAACTAAGTCACCATATGTAGTCATCCATTCCGGAGCACCACTCTTGGATTCTTCCTGACCTCTCTTTCTAGCCATTACGCCTCAGCACCTTCCCCTTTTCCTTTTTGTAGCTCTTTTCTAGTCGTTGGTGGTAGGAATGCCTTTAGTTTTTCTTCAATAATTCTTGGATTTTCTCCCGCTTGTATGGACAAAAGTCCTTCAACCATAATTTCTTTGATTAATATTTCCTCACCACTTCGTACCTTCAGCTTTGCGGCTATTGGGATAAATATTAGGTTTGCCAATACTGATCCATAGAAGGTTGTAATTAAAGCGACTGCCATACTCGGTCCAATTGTTGACGGATCATCTAACTTCTGTAACATCTGTACCAGTCCTATAAGGGTACCGATCATACCAAAGGCTGGTGCAAGGCTTCCCATCATTTCAAATAAACCCCGGCCTGAGCTATGTCTTGATTCTAGAAAAGCCAGCTCAGTTTCCAAAATGTTTCTAACCAATTCAGGATCTGTGCCATCCACAATCAGCATCAC
>CALECF010000075.1 GCA_937948705.1 uncultured Anaerosolibacter sp.
TATGGTTGGGGATGGAATTAACGATGCGCCAGCGCTGGCACAAGCAGATGTTGGAATCGCTATCGGATCCGGTACGGACGTGGCGATGGAATCAGCAGATATCGTGTTAATGCGAAGTGACCTGATGGATGTAGCCACAGCGATACAACTAAGTAAAAGTACTTTAAGAAATATTAAGCAAAATCTATTTTGGGCATTCGCCTATAACATTGCGGGGATTCCATTGGCTGCCGGTGTTCTATACGCATTCGGAGGACCAAAATTAAATCCTGTATTTGCTGCAGCAGCTATGTCGCTTAGTTCTGTATCTGTATTGACAAATGCCTTAAGACTGAAAAATTTTAAACCCTATAAGTAACAATATTATGAAGGAGGAAATAAAGATGAAAAAATTAGTTTCAATTGAAGGAATGAGCTGCGGTCATTGTGTAAGACACGTGGAGGAGGCATTAAAAGAAGTAGAAGGTGTTGTAGGTGTAGTAGTAGATTTAAAAGGAAAAAATGCAGTAGTGGAAATAAATCAAGAACTATCAGATGGCCAAATCAAAGGAGCTATTGAAGAAGCAGGATACGAGGTAGTAGAGATTAAAGGAATATAGTGTGGAAATTTTTGGAATGGAGGATCTCCTATGGATGATTTGAACAGTGATATAGAAGAAATGGAAGGCTGCATAGATGGCTGTCATAACAGAAATCCAAATCGGTCCGATAAAACCAAGCAAGCTTTGGTCTCTCGACTCAATCGAATCGAAGGTCAGGTAAGAGGCATTAAAGGTATGATCGAAAAGGATATCTATTGTGATGACGTATTAATCCAGATAGCGGCGGTTCAGTCAGCAATGAAATCCGTCAGCAAGCTCCTCTTGGAAAGCCACATGAAAAGCTGTTTAATTAGTAGAATACAGGCAGGAGAAAACGAAGTCGTAGATGAGCTTTTATCTACTATTGAAAAAATGATGAAATAGACATAAGTAAAAGAATATAAATTGGAGGAATTAGAATGAAAGCGAAAAAGACATTGTTATTAGCTGCTACACTGAGTATGGCCTTTTTATTTTCTGCATGCCAATCCACCGATGTAGTTGGAAAGGTAGCCGTAACGTCTTTTGAAGAAGTGCTTACGGTGGCATCAGATAACGTAACCTTTGATGAGGAAAAAAATAGCTGGAATTTAGAGTCACCAGCAGGGGATGAATTCAAGTGGAGCAAGGATTTTAGTACTACAGAAGCCGATAGCATTATCGAATTTGATGCAGCGCCCTATGTAAATGCGGGACTTGACGTTGCAAAGCTACCAGAGAACTATGTTTATGATCCGGCTACCGGTAGATTATCACTTAATTTTGCATTGGGAGAGGAAAAGTTTAATTACAGCGGGGAAGTAAATCCGTTAGATTCTTTTAAAAAGATTGTAGAAACGAAGAGAGAACTCATAGGATATCATGAAGCCCTTGATCATTATGGTATCGCTTTAGGTGATGGTAATATGTTTGAGTGGGCAAAGGATATGAGTAAAAATGATAAGGATATTGTATTTGTATTAAATCCTCAGCCTTTTATTGATGCCGGTGTGAATCCTGATCAGATAGAAGGATGGGTATTTGCGAAGGTTGAGATGATGGATAATGGTAAAAAAATGGAAGTAGATAAACTTTTAAAACCTTTCGATTTAAAATAGTAGTATATGCTACAGTGAATGTGTGAAAGAATACAGTAACACATGAACCCCAAACTTATTTTGTGAGAAGAATCTAACCCTCAACAGAGCTGTAAAACCGTGTACAGAGTAAATTGATATTCTGGCACGGTTTTTGCTTATTATGAGGTAGGACTGCAAGCAGAATCGCAGATCAATGGGAAATAGGGGTGGGAATATGCAAGAAAAAGTAACGCTGTTTTTGGATGGAATGACTTGTGGAAATTGTGAAAAGAGAATTGAGGCTGCGCTTTCTGGATTAGAAGGCATTTATAAAGTTAAAGCCTCATTTCAGCGGGCAAAGGTGGACATCGTATTTGAGAGTAATGAAAATTCTGATAGAAATTTCATAGAGATTATTGAAAGATTAGGCTATGCTGTTCTTGAAAAACCGAAGAACTCTTTGAAAAGTATCATGCCTCTTTTGATTCTTTTATTTGGAGGTTTTTATATCATACAAAACACCATCGGCTTCAACTTTATTCCTCAGGTATCTGATAATATGAGTTATGGATTAATTTTTATAATAGGTATTCTAACCTCTGTCCATTGTATTGCCATGTGTGGAGGAATAGCATTGTCCCAAAGCGTCAACACAGGAGAAGGTAAGCGAAAATTTATGCCTTCACTTCTATATAATATGGGAAGAGTAACCGCGTATACGATTATTGGAGGTATTGTAGGAGGGCTCGGGGCAGTTATTACGCCATCGGGACAATTTAAGGGGATTGTAGCAATTGGGGCAGGACTCTTTATGTTCTTGTTAGGACTTAAAATGCTGAACATTCTTCGTTTTCCCAGTTGGCTGGGACTCAAAATGCCTGGTATTTCAGTTGGAAGGGTTAAAACTTCTAATCCAATAAGACCTTTTATCGTGGGCATGTTTAATGGTTTTATGCCCTGTGGACCGCTTCAAACCATGCAATTATATGCTTTAGGAACGGGCAGCATAACCAAGGGTGCACTGTCCATGTTCTTTTTCAGTGCGGGAACCGTACCCTTGCTCTTTCTATTTGGAGCTGTCACGTCGATCATTAACGGCAGATTAACCAGGAGTATGATGAAAATAAGTGCAGTATTGGTAATGGTTTTAGGTATTGTCATGTTAAACCGTGGTTTAGCACTATCTGGCGTTGCCATGGATTTCGGGTTAGCAAAAACCACTCAAATTGAAGCAAAAGAGATCACGATGGAAGACGGGAAGCAAGTTGTGAATATGATCGTAAACAATAGAGGATATATACCGGATGTGCAAGTGGTTCAGGTGGGTGTTCCTGTTAAGATCAAATTGGATGTACAGAGCATCAATGGATGTAATAATCCTATCGTTATTCCAGAATACGGAGTAGAGGCAGATCTAAGTTCGGCGAATCCAGTGATGGAATTTACGCCTATAAAGGAAGGTCCTATTCGAATCAGCTGCTGGATGGGAATGATCACCACAAAAATTACAGCTGTAAAGGATCTTGATAATATAGATAAAAGTGTTTCAGACAATCAAGGCTCATCCGAAGGAATATTAGAGATAGAAAATAAAGCCGCTGTCGCTAAAATGGATGGAGATACGCAAATTATTGAAATGAACGTGGATGGTTCATCCTATAGTCCAAATATACTGGTAGTACAAAAAGGAATCCCAACCCGCTGGATCATCAATGTTGAGGAAATAGATTGGTTTAATAGCATCGTAACCATACCGGATGCAGGATTTACCCAACCATTGAAAATCGGGCAAAATAAAATCAAATTTACACCGAATAATGTAGGGGAGCTTATTTTCACGTCTGGTACAGATTCTTTTATTGGAAAAATCGTGATTGTTAAGGATTTGAACAAAGTAAACCTTCAGAAATTAGAGGAGACTGTTATAGAGATACAAGATGGTGGTGGCGCAAGCTGCCATTAAAGATCAAAATATAGGGAACCACATGTAGCATATTGGATATGTTATGTGCCATATGACGCAATGAGTCTTTGGAATGAATTCGTATAACCTGATTGAAGCTGGTAAAATGGTTTGGCATAGTTATTGCTTTAATAATCATTGATAGTATTTTAAAGGTTCCCCCCTTTAAAATATATACATTCAGCTAGTGAGCTTTTCACTAGCTTTTTTTTGCAAAATTACAAAGAAGAAAATTGGCATGCAATTTGCATCTATTATAATCGAGAAAGGGGGAGACCTATTGAAACCAATATTTAGCTTTGGACATTTAACGATCTATCTTTTTGGAATTACGATTATGTTAGGAATGCTGGCAGGATTGTGGGTCATGGTACGTGAGGCTAAGCGAAAAGATCTAGAACAGCAGCATATGCTGGATCTGGCGTTATACACCATACTTGCAGGCATTATTGGAGCCAGATTGTATTATGTTGTTGCTTTCAAATTTGAATATTATATGAGCAATCCGTTGGAAATACTGTTTATTCAGCAAGGGGGACTATCCATACAGGGAGCTTTGATTGCAGGGGCACTGTTTGGTTATTGGTATACAACGAAAAAGGGAATACCTTTCTGGAAGGCTGCGGATACCTTTGCTCCCGGTGTTATACTAGGACAGGCAATCGGTAGAATTGGATGCGATGTGTTTGGGATACCGATGAAAAACATTTATCCATGGGGGATCAACATAAATAATCAAATCCTGCACCCGGCACAGATGTACGAGATGTTTTTAGATTTGATCCTTTTTGGATACCTGTGGAAAAATCGGAATAGAATTCAACATGATGGACAGTTATTCATCAAATATATAATAGGATTTTCAATAAGTAGATTTGTTGTAGAGTTCTTCAGAACAAATCCCATCATCTTTGGACAGTTTTCAGTTGCACATCTTACCAGTGTTGGTATTATCGTAATCGCATTCATCGCAGGAAAGATTATTAAAAGGAAGCAGGAAAATCTACAAATCAGTGTAGCAAATGAAACAGCAGCTGTAAGAAATGGTGAATATATTTTCATACCGGTGATTGCAGTAGTAGGTACTTGGTTTTATTATTTTATCCATGCAACATTATATTAAGGGGGAATGAATAATGGAAAATTTAAAAGAAAAAAAACAAAGCTGTGATGAAAGCGGTAAAAAAGGGCACAAGGGTGGATTCAAACATGGATTGATGATGATTCTTTGCTGCTTACTACCAATACTCGTTATTGCAGCATTGCCACTATTGGGTTTAGGAGGAGGAAGATTGTCTTCTCTTGCATTCTTACTTTGTCCTTTAATGCACGTAGGAATGATGTTCATGATGAGAAGGTCAGGTCATAGCGGCTCTTGTCATGGAAGTAAAGGGGACGGCTATAAAACAGAAGGCGAATAGTTGAATAAAAAGCATGTTATGACGATATGTTTATCGTAAAACTCTGATAGACTACTACATAGTGGCCTATCAGAGTTTTATTGCTAAGTAATAATAGATATCTAGAGAGGGCGACGTTTTAAACGGAGGCTATATTCTAGGCGCTATTTAAGCAAAAGAGGCGAATGCAGAAGATAGATGGCATAGAAGTTGCATTGTTATCATGTAAGTGGTTTTTAATTATAGATGTAAAAAGGGGGAGAAAAGTATAGTGGAAAGATTCAAAAGGATGGTTGTTTCTTCAACAATAGTGGTTTTGATCCTGAGCTTTACAATGGGTCTGTATAATATCAACCAGCTATTCTAATGAAAGAGGGAATCTGGCCTTTGTATAGAGTGGGGGAAATGTTATGAAAGAATGGTTTAAGAACTTTATAAAAAAAATTGAAGAAGCAAACAAAAATAATTTCGGAAGTAAAAGATTGGATTGTTGTAATATCAATGAAAAAAATAATCAACACAATATATCCCCAAAAAAGAAATGCATGACAGATAAGTAATGAAACAGTTTAATATGCTACAATAGGTATTGTGAGTACGACAAAACATTTTAGGATTCAATCAAGAGAATTGTAAATATTAGTTTTGTTGATTTAGGGTTTTTAGTAACAGCTCCAACAAGTACCGATAAGTGGTGGAAAAGAAATCTGTCAAAGACATTATTTTATACAGGCATAGGAAAAAAATATTATTGAGCCTTTTGCTACACTTCAATTCGAAAACAAGCTGTACACAATGTGGGGTGAATGATGTGAATTACGAACAAAAATTATTTTTTAAAAATTTTATACAACAACCTGACATAGTAGGATCCATAACACCTAGTTCAAAATATCTATGTTTTAGTATGTTGAAAACCATTGATTTTGAAAGCAGTAAATGTATTGTTGAATATGGGTCAGGGACGGGTATATTTACTAAGGAAATAATACGTAGAAAGAAAAAAGATACCTTGTTTATATCCTTTGAATCAAACAAGGATATGTTTGGTAGATTGAAAGGCTTACACGCTCCTAAGGATAATATACACATCATAAATGATTCAGCTGAAAATATGGTGGATTATTTAAGGCTACAAGGGTTTAGCGAAGTAGATTATATTATTTCAGGTCTACCCTTTACCGTTTTACCTAGAACAGTAAGTATGAGAATCCTTAATAATAGCTTGAAGGTGCTTAGCAATAAGGGGAATTTTATAACATTTCAATACTCATTACATTTTCTAAATACGTTAAAGAAGATGTTTCCAAAAGTAAAGCTAGGCGTTCAGCTATTGAATCTTCCCCCAGCTTTTATTTATTATTGTAAAAAATAGAACCCTCAACGAGTTGATATTAAGAACAATTACGGAAAAAATAGGTATAGGAATAACAATAATAAGCGAAAAATGAAAAAGTAGACTTAATTATTTTTTGAAATGTTATTTTTCTATGATTAGAGAGATGGGTGGAGGATTGATGAACAGTCATACTGAAAGAATTAGAAGACGATATGACCGAGCTGCTAGATTCTACGATGTTATGGAAAAACCTATGGAAGCAATGGCACTACAACCATGGAGATTAGAACTCATGAAAGAACTTGAGGGAAAAGTATTAGAGGTAGGCGTAGGTACTGGTAAGAACATTGAATACTATCCTTCAGATTTAGATATCACTGCCATTGATTTTAGTGAGAAAATGCTGGAAAGAGCTAAAAAAAAGGCACAGAATTTAAATAAGAACGTGAAACTCTATCATATGGATGTTCAGAATCTAGAATTTGCGAATGATACATTTGACACGATATTTACTACCTGCGTGTTTTGCTCTGTACCTGATCCAGTTATAGGTCTGATGGAGATGAGAAGAGTATGTAAGCCTGATGGGAAGATCATGATGATTGAACATGTAAGAAGTGAGAAGGTGATATTAGGTGCTCTGATGGATGTGTTCAATCCAATTGTAGTGAACCTATATGGTGCGAATATTAATAGAAGAACTGTCGAGAATGCTCATAAGGCAGGATTTTCAAAAATAGAGGTATCTAATCTATATGGCGATATTGTAAAAAAAATTATTATATACCCGGAAAAGTGAGCAAATTTCGCATTTCAGGGTATTTTTTTATGATAAAAATTTTCAATTGGTATGATTTGTGCATATATAGAAGGCAAATACTAGAATAGATAAAGTCGTTTGATTGGATTGCAAAGAGAAGGGGCTAGGAAGAAGAGGTGAAAATACAATATGATACTTATTGTAATAATTCTACTGACATTGGCCATTTACTATATCTATGAAAAACGTTGTAATTGTAAGATACATATAGAAGATAGCTCATGTTATCATTGTGGACATGAGATCAAAGAAGATTTTCATTTCTGTTCCCAGTGTAAAGAAGCACTTAAGAAAAAATGTTCTGGTTGTGACGAAATAATAAATATACAGTGGAGACATTGTCCTTATTGCGATAATATAGACATATAACGATTAAGAGGGTGTTTTGATGAAGTCAAAAAATAGATATAAGTGGTTTATAATCTCCAGCATAGGTATTATCACTTTATTGCATTACTTTACCTTGCCATCTATATGGGCATTTCATGATTTTTATCGTAGATTATATTATATACCGATCATACTAGCGGCTTTTAAATTTAAGCTCAAGGGGGCTTTGCTATCTTCAATAGCTGTTATTTTGGTCTATGCACCTCATTTGTTAATCTATTTCGGCAAGTTGAATATCAATGTGATCAATCAACTGCTAGAGGCCTCCATGTTTATAATCGTCGGCGGTATTACAGGTGCATTAGTAGAATCGGAATCAAGGGTGAAAAGATTGTTGGAACTACAGATTACTAAATTGACAGACTTAGAGAATTATACTGAAAATATTCTAAATAGTATTTTAGAGGGTGTAGTGGCAATTGATCAAAACCTAAAGATTCAATCTATCAATAAAGAAGGAAAGTATATATTGCATTACGAGGAAAACCAGAATAAGGAATATATTTATGGATATTTTGAAGAAACGGAGAAGGTCAAGGAGATTTTATTAAAAGCAATGGAACAGGAAGGACAAATAAAAGGATATGAAACCTATAATATTAAAAACAAGGATCAAAAGATAATCTTGAAGATTCATGGATATCCGCTCATAAATAGCTTAAACAAATTAGATGGTATGGTACTTATTATTGAAGATATTACACAAATTGAAAAGCTTGAGCATCAGATACGACGTGCAGATAAATTATCGGCGGTAGGAGAATTGGCATCGGGAATTGCTCATGAAGTTAG
>CALECF010000076.1 GCA_937948705.1 uncultured Anaerosolibacter sp.
TTAAAAATGCCCTGCGGGTTTTGGCAAGGTAAGGTAGAAAGAGGGATACAGAATGATCAACGAAATTGAAGAGAATAGATTCATGACGAAAGAAGTGAAAACTGAAGACTTTGAGTTGGAAACGAGCCTTCGCCCAAAGAATTTAGATGAATATATCGGGCAAGATAAAGTGAAGGAAAAATTAAAGATTTTTATCCATGCTGCTAAAATGAGAAGTGAATGCTTAGATCACGTACTTCTATATGGACCCCCAGGCTTAGGGAAGACTACGCTTTCTAGCATTATAGCCAATGAGCTGGGTGTTCAAATCCGAATCACTTCCGGGCCAGCCATTGAAAGACCTGGAGATTTAGCAGCAATACTTACCAACTTAGGGGAAAATGATGTATTATTTATTGATGAGATTCATCGTTTAAATAGAACAGTTGAAGAAATATTATATCCTGCTATGGAGGATTATGCACTGGATATAATTATTGGCAAAGGCCCTAGTGCTCGTTCCATACGATTAGATCTATCCCGCTTCACACTAATTGGAGCCACCACAAGGGCTGGACTTTTAACATCTCCCTTGAGAGACCGTTTCGGAGTTATTTGCAAACTAAATCTGTACAATTCTGAGGATCTAAATAAAATTGTTATGCGCTCTGCAAGAATATTAGGAGCAGAAATAGAACCGCTTGCAGCGATTGAAATGGCCCGGCGATCAAGGGGCACACCTAGAATTGCCAATAGATTGCTGAAGCGGGTTAGAGATTTCGCTCAGGTGAAAGGCGACGGGATTATCACACTGGAAATTGCCCGAGATGCATTGTCTTTGCTGGAGATCGATGAATTAGGGTTAGACAGTGTAGATCGAAATATTCTATTAACCGTCATAGAAAAATTTAATGGTGGACCCGTAGGATTAGACACCCTTGCTGCATCAACGGGGGAAGAGAGAAATACCATAGAAGATGTGTATGAACCTTTTTTACTGCAAATGGGATTATTACAAAGAACACCAAAAGGACGGATTGTAACGAAGCTTGGATATAAACATTTAGGATTAACAATCCAAGAATAGAGAGGTAGCACATATGGCGTCTTTAGGAAAAACAATTGTTATGATGGGGATTCTTCTGATCGTAGTCGGAGCGATCTTGTTTTTAGGATCTAAATTGGGTATGGGAAGATTGCCTGGAGATATCTATTATAAAAAAGAAAATTTCACCTTTTATTTTCCTGTTATGACAAGCA
The DNA here is from genome assembly GCA_937948705.1 of uncultured Anaerosolibacter sp. The sequence goes on from CALECF010000076.1 coordinate 1,240, forward strand.
TTCTTGTGAGTATTGTATTAACGATTTTATTGAATATATTGTTTAGAAGATAGCTATCTCTATGGAGGTGGCTTTTTTTATATTAATATCTTGCTATTTCAAGAATATTTCAAGTTTATTATAGCAGCGTATAAAATGCAGGATATTCCATAATCTTGTCGAAATTAAAAAGATACAATGATATTCAAGATGAAGGAGAGAATAAAATGAATAGATTCCGCCATTTAGTATCTGCTGCCTTTTGTATCGTCCTCTTGGTTGTACCTTTATCTGTACATGCAACCAATCTCCCAAAGCTGCCACAGGAAATAAAAGTCGGAATTCGATTTCAAGATACGGCAGCACCCTTGGTTTTATTGCATTCCCAGAGTGGATTAGAATTAGGGTTCTATACGGGTAATCAATTTAATCGGATAGATAGCTTTGTCGAAAATGATGATATTATGGTCCGTAAAGACAGCTATTTCATGAATATGAACGGTTCCTATATTGAATATAATTTCGATGAACAGCGTGATGCAAGCAATACCAATCTACAAGGCCCTATACATATTCAAGTGGGGGGTAAATTTAATACAAGAGAAGATGCACAAGTATTTTTAAATGGTCTAACGAGCAAGATTACAAATCTATATATTGTCTATGAGGATGGTTGGAAAGTCTGGCAGGGTCTATATACTACTATTGGAAATGCACAAAATGGAGTAGAAAATCTAAATAATCAGGTTTCACAAACGAACTTTTCTATCGTACAACAAAACAGTGGACGCATTCAGGTGCTAACAAAGGCTGGCAAGGTGTTACTGATGTACAATCCCGGCAGTACAGATTTTTATTTTCGTGCAGTACCAGATAAGAGTGGTGTAGATAGCATCCGTTTAGATGGAAAGACCTTTCGAGGCAGTGTTATAGTAAAAAGACTTTCTGGCAGTGATCTAACCGTCATCAACAATTTAGGGCTAGAGGAATATCTCTATGGTGTAGTACCTAGAGAAGTATCAGGTTCTTGGCCAATAGAGGCACAAAAGGCCCAGGCGGTTGCGGCTAGAAATTTTGCAGTTAATCGTGTTAAATTTCATGGACAGAACGGATTCGACCTGTGTTCAGGAACCCACTGTCAGGCATACGGGGGATATAGCATTGAACATCCAACCAGTAGAAAAGCAGTAGATGATACAAAAGGAAAACTAATCACTTATAATGGAAAAGCGATTGAAGCCTATTATCATTCAAATAGCGGGGGTCAAACGGAGGATAGTGAAAATATTTGGACCAATCCTATTGCTTATATTAGAGGAGTTAAGGATCCATTTTCCATAGGTGCTCCAAATGACAACTGGACCTACTCCCTATCTAGAAAGCAAGCACAGGATATATTGATATCAAAGGGGCTAGATGTAGGTACTCTTTTAGAGATGACGGTTACAGAATCTTCTAGAAATGGAAGGGCTATAAAACTGGAGATCAATGGAACCTCAGGAAAGAAAATTTTAGAAAAAGATAAGATTAGAGCCACATTTGGTTATAATAATATCAAAAGTACCTATTTTACGATCAATGCCGGAGGCGGCGAAACCTATATATTGGCAGATTTGTCTTTACCGCCCCAAAAACTAAATATTAAAAATAGTTATTTACTGACGGGGAATGGATTAAAAGAAAGCAGTACCCTTTCAACTCCTTATATTTATAATGGGGTTGATTATAAAACTACCCAATCAGGAGTATCTGATGACATTATGATCACGGGAAAAGGCTGGGGTCATGGATTGGGAATGAGTCAATGGGGTGCAAAGAAAATGGCTGAAGAAGGCTATACCTATGAACAAATCTTAATCTACTACTATACCGATGTAAAGGTTGAATAAGGAGTAATATAAATGCTAAGAA
>CALECF010000077.1 GCA_937948705.1 uncultured Anaerosolibacter sp.
CCCAGAAGAGATTCGCAAAAAAATCATAGGCGATGAAGAAGTCATTACCTGCAGACCAGCAGATTTAATCCCGCCACAATTGGATAATTTCCGAAATGAAATGAAGGAATACCTTGAGCAGGAGGAAGATGTCCTATCCTATGCATTATTCCCGCCAGTGGCAGTAGAATTTTTCAAGCATCGTCAAGCCCAAAAGTATAAGATTGATAGCGCTTATGTAGATAAGGATCAAAAGACTTATCCATTATAGACTAAAATACACCATTACTCCTAACATCGGGTAGTGGTTTGTTTTATTTATGTCTAGGAAAACTACCCCACTTTTTTTAGGTTTTCATAGGAACATGGTACCAAAATATCTATCTTTTAGCGTATACTTTACCGTTATTATAATATTTATCCATAAAATCAATCATTATTGCCAAAACGGAGGTTGTCAAAATGCTAGAAAAGATATTGATTACTGTGATTGAAGACTATATTGCCCTGTGTGATCTCATGTTTACCGAAGGAAAGATTAATGAAGCACAATATGACGCGTTAACGAGACAAAGAAAGGAATTTCTAGATCTAGTTATCTAATGACCCTATTTTGATTTTTCTGAGATGATTTCTTTCTTGTATTTAGAGCATTTGAAGTCTGTTTTTCACTTATGCAAATTCCTCCTTACTGTTGAAAAGGTTAATCGCCCTTGCGATTAACCTTTTTATTTTGTCTTACTTATATGTCTTTCCAGGGGTACATTGATTTCGCCAACAGCCTTTGGTTCATACTTTAACAACCTGCTAGAATTGATCACAACCCCTACGGTACTTGCGTTATGAAGAATAGCCGCAGCCAAAGGGGAAATCAGGCTGGTAGCCCCAAGGGCAATTCCCAGGACATTAATTCCGATGGCAATCCCATAGCTCTGCTTGATGACTGACATGGTCTTTCGACTGATATCCATGGCCTCCACAATTTTCATTGGGCTATCTCCAGCCAATACAATATCTGCGGTTTCAATGGCGATATCCGTCCCCCCAGTGCCCATGGCAACCCCCACATCAGCCAGGGCCAAGGCCGGCGAATCGTTAACTCCATCTCCTACCATCAATACCCTCTTCCCCTGGGCCTTTTCTAATTCCACAATTTTGGCCTTGCCATCGGGTAGTACATCGCTCATAATTCTTTTGATTGCCAATTCCTTGGCGATGGCCAGGGCTGTGGCTTCACTATCTCCTGTGATCATACCGATATCTTCAATGCCTCTTTTGTTCAGCTCCATGACTGCCACAGGACTTTCATCCTTGATTACATCCTTTATGCCGATTAAGGCAGATAATTTATGATTCTGAGCCAAGTAAATGGTTGTTTCCCCTTCTCGGGCCATCAATGCCTCGAATTGTTCGCCCATGGATAAATCGATGTTATGTTCTACCATCATTCTTCTGCTGCCTAGAATGACTTGGTTCTCTCTAAATGCAGCTGTAACACCTCTACCGATAACGACCGCTACGTCATCAGGGGTCTCTGGCTGCACCCCCATCTCTAGGGCCTTGTTTACCACTGCCATGGCCAAGGGATGCCGATTCCCTTGCTCACAGCTGGCTGCAATGTACATGGTTTCCGCTTGATCGGTGGATGTATCCACAGGATAAATGGAAGTAACGTTGGGCTTTCCCTTGGTGAGGGTTCCCGTCTTGTCAAATAAAACGGTATCCACCTGGCCAATTTCTTCTAAGTATCTTCCCCCCTTGATCAAAATCCCCCGCTTTGCAGCATTTCCCATGGCGGCAGCCAATGCTGTGGGTGTGGCAAGCCCTGCTGCACAGGGGCAGGCTACGATGAGTATGGTTACGGCTCTAACGAAGTCCCCGGTAAACAGATATACCAAACCTGATAGGGCAAAAGACCATGGGACTAGCTTATCTGCATAAACATCTGCGATGTTTTGAATAGGCGCCCTTGTGGTACTAGCTTGCTCTACCAAGTGAATGATCCTTGCAATGGAGGTATCATCTCCTACTTTTTGTCCCCGAACATATATCTTTCCCTGCTCCACGATGGTGCCAGCAAACACAGTTCCTTCCACTTCCTTGATGATAGGAACGGATTCTCCCGTGATCGGCGCCTGATTAACCAGGGCTTCTCCTCGAATCACTATACCATCCACTGGAATCTTCTCTCCACTGTGAACGACGACGATATCATCTACCTTTAATTCCTTCACATCCAAGGAAATTTCATCTCCCTCCACCAGGAGCCATGCCTTTTCTTGGGTATTGCTTAGCATACTGCGTATCGCCTTTCTAGAACGATCTACGGTGATAGCTTCAAATAGCTCACTGATATTGATAAGCCAAATGACCACCAAGCCTGTCATGTATTCATGCATGGCCAAGGACAATGCCGTAGCCGTTGCAATCAAGAAATCATTATTGAATTTCCTTTTATGAATGAGTCCATGGATTCCATTTTTAAAGATGGCATAACCTGTTGCCAAGGTGGTAATGGATGCAATATTGAGGGGACCCAGGCTGATCAGCGGCACACCAAATACGACAGTTTTGACAAAGGTATAGGCCAATACTGCTCCTGATAGGATCACCTGCTTTTTTTGAAAGGATATAGGCAGTTCCTTTGGCTCCAATACCCTTTTTTCTTTTATATCCTCCACTAGGGCTTCCATGGGCTTTATCAGGCTTATGGATAAAATGTTCTGGATTAGTTCCGTGATCTCAATCTCTCTAGGGTTGTATAAGACCAAAACACCATTGGTGCAGCTGGTTACCTTCACTTCATGAATTCCTGCAAATGCAGAAATCTCCCTTTCTAAAACCAAGGATCTCTTCGAACAGTGGAGCAACCCATGGTATCTGAATCTAATTCTACCTGGTATGGAGGAAAGTATGTCAAAACGACTCATTATTCATTTCTCCTTGTTGTCATCATCCTACGTATTTTATAACAATAAGGGGGACTGAAGTCCCCCTGCTGTTGGTTATACTGCTACATCGACTTTTATGTTTTGGGCATATGATTACATGTTTTCTGGCGCCATACCATGGTTATTGTTTTTGATATAGGCAATTTCATCCTTCAGTCCTACTATGCTCGTGTTCAACTGTTCCATGAGTCGGTTTGAACGCTCCCGTTCATCCTTTAGCTCTTTCATGAGCATTTCATACATGCCCATTTGCCCTGCCATCCCTTGCTCTTGTCCCATATGCATTGTCTTATCCATCATATTCCCCATCATATGCTTTCCTTCGTCAAACATCTCTTTTGTCTTATCTGAAAACATCATCATCCCCTGGGCACCTCTTACCGCTGCTGGACGGATTACTTGTTTGATCTGGGGTCCAAAGAAATATCCTACTGCTGCTACGCCTAAACCAACGAGGAAGCTTTGGGATCCAAAGGGCTTCATCCAATCATTCATTCTATTTACCTCCTTCATTATTTGCCAAAAACTAATGTTTTGGCAATGGCCTTATATACCTCTTTATTGTTATATTTTTCGCTGCTATGGACTGCATATACAGAAAAATTATGAACAGAGTTCTTCCACATATCGATGATTTGATCCTTTTGGTGAGGATTTTTTTCTATCATTTGAAAACTAACATCTATAAGATTTCGCAAATCTGCGAAAGATTTTTCGAAGTCTTCTTTTAACTGATGGATGTTCTCCAACAACTTCACCTACCTATCTAAATAGTTCATTTTGTGTCGAAGGGGTCTCATACCATTCAACATAATGATCAAACTATGAATGTCCTTATAAAGGGACGCTCCAAAGGGGCCTATGGTACTGGTAAGGGCCAACGCAATGCCGATTACACTTAAACCCATGGATAGGGTATGATTTTGATGAATGTTGTCCATGGTATGCTTGCTAAGATCTATCATGCTGGGGACTGCATACATATTGTCATTGACAACCACAATATCGGCCCATGCTGCTGCATCATGATTATCTCCATTAGAGATGGCAATACCTACATCTGCCCTACTTAGCGCTGGACAGTCATTGATACCATCACCGATCATAGCCACAACTTTCCCCGCATCTCTTAAGCTTTCAATTCTTTCCGTCTTGTCTTCTGGAAGCATGCCTCCACGATAGAAATCAGCCCCAACCTCTAAGCCGATTTGATTTACAATTTCCCTCTCATCCCCTGATATAATCTCGATATCAATGATTCCTAACCCTCGAATCTCCTCCAATGCGGAAAATACATCTTCTTTCACCACATCTTGGATGCCAATCAATCCGATTACTACTTTATCGTATACAACATAAATGGGACTCTGACCAGATTGCTTTAGCTTTTTTTCCTTTGACTTAAAATCTGCAATACGCACATGATTCTCCAGCAGCATCTGCTTATTGCCTACCAAAACTTCTTTTACATCAATTTTTCCCTTTATTCCTTTTCCTATTTGATAGTCTAATGCCACCACATCCAACATCTGAATATCCCGATTTTCTGCTTCTCTTCTTAGTGCCAAAGCAACTGGATGCCGATTTTCCCGTTCACAGGAAGCGGCTATTGCAAGAATTCTTTCTTCAAAGTTCTCACCGATTTTTACAATATCCCTCACCTTTGGTTTGCCTGTGGTAAGGGTACCTGTTTTGTCAAAAACAACCCTCTCCAGCTTGCTCATTGTCTCTATGCTCTTTGCTCTTTTTATATAAATACCATTGGCATAAGCATTCACGATGGCAGACCTTAAAGCTATTGTAGTGGCAGCATAGGCTGGTTTTGGGCAGGCTACCAATAGGACACTCAGCAGCATCATAGGATCCCTTGTAAGGGTAAAGCCTGCAAGGGAAGCAACGACAGTATAGGGCATCATTTTATGATAATATCTATCTACCGTTTGTTCAAAGACCAGCTTCTCCTTCCATGATGCTTCTACCTGATATAATATTTTCCTATATTCCGTAGTCTCCCCTGTTTCTAAAACCCGTACCTCTATCCTTCCTTCTTCAAGGGTGGTACCAGAATAGATCGGCTCCCCCGTGTGTACATAATAGGGAGTGGACTCTCCTGTAAGCATTGCATGATTCAACACACCACAGCCTTTGATGACTTCTCCATCGATGGGGATAAACTCCCCTGCTTCAAATACAATCCGATCACCCTCCTGAATGGCTTCATAGGGAACTTGTATTTTTTGATGTTCCTCAATTTTATAGACAAAGCCCTTTCGATGCTGGAGAAGATCCTGGATGACTCTTTTAGATTCCCTATCAAAATAACGAACCATGGTTTCACTGACATAAATCATGGTAATAATAAATAGGCCTAAGGTACTTTCCCTAAGTACAATGCATGTAAAGCCTACAATGCTCAAGAGCAACTCACAATTCAAGAGACCCCTTGACTGCACACGATCGATCCCTTTCCTCAAGATAGGGAAACCAGTAACCAGGGTTGTTACTGCAGCAACCGTAAATATGCGATAATCTGCTGCTAACGGAGATCTACCAAGGAACAGCTGTTTTACCATAATGCCTGTCAAAACCGTGCCACAAAGAACGATCTTATGGATTCCTGATTTAACTTCATCCTTCGCACCTATGGCTTCATATGATCTCGTTGGCAAATTGTTTTGATGGGGTCCATTCATGGTGTGGGCATCATAGATCAAACCCTCCAAAGAAAGGATATTTGTTTCTTTCTCATCAAAAAATATAAGTATATTCCCTGTATACGGATTGGCAGCAATGCTATAGACACCCTTCACACTGGAAAGGTGATGATCGATTTTTTCAGCGTATTCCCGATTGCCTTTTAGCCCTTGTATATAGATTCTCACCCTTCCTGGAAGAGCAAATTTATTGCTGGATACATTTGCATAGTACAAAGCTGATACCTCCTACAACTATAGTGCCATGACCATCCCCATGGTCATAGAACTGAAATACATGATAGCGCCTAGCAGCGCAATTTTTATAAACAGCATCATCCTTCATCCCTCCTTAGTTTTTTGTATGTGGTTGATCCACTTCCCCTTGATAATAATTAAGAAGACCCATGTTATTGTTCATATTTTCATAGTGAGCTTCCGCAATAATATCTTCCACTTCCTCTTTGATCCCATAGGCAGCACCCTTGGCCATTTCTGCAAAATTCATGGCCTGGCTTGTTGCGGTAACAGCAGCTTTACGGATTGGCTCCCTCATTTTCACCAATGCATTGAAGGCAGCAACGCCTAAAAAAAATCCCAATGGCTCCACCCAACATTCACCTCCTATAAATATTCTTCCATATATTTTAAACAGATACTGCTTTATTATGCACCTTAACTCCTTATTTTATAAGAATCTTTCTTCATCCCAAGGAATTTATTTTTCGAAAAAATTGGTATGGCATGATAGCATAAGTATTTCTTCTTTGATGGATACTATATGTTAAATCTTTTCTCTACTACGGCATATTAGGAGGTCAACATGGGAGACAATTTTTCTCTAAACCATAGCATTGTAGAATACACTTTAAATATTCCGGGCAAGATGCGAATCAAACTTGACGGATTGAAAAATAACAAGGCACGGTGTGCCCATTTTATGGATGCTTTAACAACAGTGCCAGGTATTCATTTGGTGTCAGCCAATTGCTATACTGGGAATGCACTCATCCATTATGATGTCACCAGGATTTCCGGTCATGAAGTTGTGACACGTATAAGCCAATTATCAGAAAGTAACACGACGGAAAAAAAAGGTGGAAAGGTAATTCGTCCAAACTTTCAGTTCAAAAAAACCCTATCCATGGATGAATTTAAAAAAAACAAAACCCTTCTATCCGATGAATATTATCATTATCATCTACAAAACATGTTGCCCTATGTCCATCAGGTAAAAGAACATACGCCGTGGCATGGTCTCACCCTAGACGATGTCCGTGAACGGCTTCATGCCAATACTTTAGCAGGACTCACCGAGGAAGAAGCTACTGTTAGATTAGCAACTTATGGTTTGAATGCTTTTCAAAATAAAAAACAGCGTTCTCTATTTTCTATGTTCTTCAATCAGTTTAATAGCTTCATTATTAAACTACTCCTAGGTGCCAGCGGCCTTTCCTTTGCTCTGGGTCAAGTGGCTGATGCAGCAACAATTCTTGTGATTATTGCCCTTGAAGCAGCACTAGGTGTTTGGCAGGAATATAAAGCTGAAAAATCACTGGATTCCCTAAAGGAGATGTCCTCCCCCATTGCCCATGTTCTTCGGCAGGGTGCAACCTTAGCGGTTCCAGCTAGCCAACTTGTCCCTGGGGATGTGATTCTTTTAGAGGCAGGTGATCAAATCCCTGCAGATGCCCGGATCATCGAGGGTTATCGATTAGCAATCATTGAATCAACCTTAACAGGGGAATCCTATGCTGTGCAAAAGCATACCATTGATCCATTAGACACCAATTTACCTTTGGGAGATCGGAGTAATATGCTGTATATGGGCACATCTGTGGTAAAAGGGAAGGGCAAAGCAATTGTTGTCAGTACAGGCATGGACACAGAAATGGGTAAAATCGCCAGCATGCTCAATGATGTCCATGAAGAAAAAACCCCATTACAAAAAGATTTAGATAAGCTGGCTAAGGTGATTTCCATTGGTTGTATAGGGGTGTGTGGAGTTATTACTTTGGGAGGCATTTTGGGTGGTCATCCCCTTTTAGAAATGCTGAATACAGGTGTAAGCCTAGCCGTGGGCGCTATCCCTGAAGGATTGACCACAGTACTTACCATATCCCTCGCTTTTGGGGTGCAACGAATGGCTAAGAAAAATGCTATTGTAAAAACATTACCAGCCGTTGAAACCTTAAGCTGTACCAAGGTAATCTGCACTGATAAGACAGGTACTTTAACAAAGAATGAAATGACCGTTCAAGAGATTGCAACCTTTGATAAACACATCCGTGTAACCGGTGAAGGGTATAATGACCATGGCAATTTCTTCCTTAACAATACACAAATGGAAATTGCCCGGCATGAAGATGTCCAATGGTTATTGACCACTGGTGCTCTTTGTAATAATGCTGAAATCCATGAAATAGAGAATGGAGAGTATAGCATCAAAGGGGATCCTACAGAAGCAGCTCTTTTGATTGCCGTAGCGAAGTCCGGTATCTCCTTAAGTGACTTCTCATGCTATAAGAAAGAACATGAAATTCCATTTGATTCAGAAACGAAGCGAATGTCAGCAGTCTGCTCCGATGGAGATGGCGACTATTATACCTACGCCAAAGGGGCCTTAGATACGGTCATTGAAAAGTGTACCCATATTATGATTGACAATATTGTACAACCTCTAGAAACATCACACATTGAAGAAATGATAAAAAAGAATGAAGAAATGGCCTCTAAAGGATTAAGGGTCCTTGCCTTTGCATACCATCCCCTAAAGGAGAAACCAACGACCTTTGATCATCCATACCTAGAAGAAAATTTGATTTTGCTAGGGCTTATGGGCATGATGGATCCACCTCGAGCAGAAGTCGAAGATGCTATTAAAAAATGTCATCAAGCTGGCATTAAAGTGGCGATGGTAACAGGGGATCATAAAAAAACTGCTACTGCCATCGGTGAAGCGATTCATCTACTGACACATGAGGGTATTGTCCTCTCTGGAGAGGAATTAGACGCTATGCAAGAACAAGAACTCACGGATATCATCGATCGCGTTCAAATATTCGCGAGAACTTCTCCCCAACAAAAGCTAAGAATTGTAAAAGCCTTTAAAAGAAAAGGTTATATTGTTGCTATGACTGGAGATGGTGTAAATGATGCCCCTGCCGTCAAGGAAGCCCATGTGGGTATTGCCATGGGTAGAACCGGCACAGATGTAACCAAAGAAGCCTCTTCCATCGTGCTCACAGATGACAATTTTACTACCATTGTAAAGGCCATCGAAGAGGGACGAACCATCAATCGCAATATTAAAAAGTTTATGAAGTATGTTCTCTCTGGGAACTTTGCCGAGGTTCTAGCCATATTTGCAACTGCCGTTACAGGTATGCCCGTTCCTCTTATTCCAAGTCAAATACTGATGATCAATCTGGTCACAGAAGGTATTCCCGCATTATCCTTGGGCCTAGATCCACCGGAAAAGGATATTATGATGGAGCCTCCCCGGGATGCTAGCAAGAGTATTTTTGATAGGAAGCTAAAGCGTAGAATTGTAACAAGAGGTATTGCCACAGGCCTGACTACCTTGGGTCTATTCGGCGGTACACTATTCTTGACTGGCAATCTAGCCAAGGCAAGAACCATGGCCTATGCAAACATCGTATCTTGCCAAATGCTACACGCCTTTGAATGCAGTTCCATGGCCATTACACGAAATAAATACTTAATGCCCGCCATCATGGTATCTACAGGGTTAATGTTGACCTCCATCTATTTGCCACCTTTTGCCTCCTTGTTTTCCATGGTGCCCCTAAATCTCATGGACTGGGCAGCTATTCTGCTATCTACAACAGTCTTGAGTAGAATCGATGATTTCTTCAAGGATGTGCTCTATGTAGCTCGATTAAGAAAACAGCCATCCTTTGGTGTTGCGGAATAAATGAAGGACAGCGATACCCGCTGTCCTTCATTTATTCACCACATCGTTTGATGACTTCTTCCATCTTTTCCATGATATCGTCATATCCATTTTCCCCATGGGGAATCAAGCAAAAGCTGCAATCTTTGATATTCTCTGAGTATTTAAAATTTCCACCACAATCCTTTTTTAATAGGTACAATGGGCAATAACAGAAGAGACAGTTGAATTTGCTATCATCCGCCACCTTATGACATGGAAAATACTCACAGGCTCTATTCTGATTAAATCGATAAGACATCCTTATGCTCCCTCATTTCTTTGTTATTTTATTGCCCTTACCACTGTTGCATAGGCATCTGAAGTATAAGGTACATTCCCAAATCCACCATAAAATTCAGCCTTCTGAAATCCAGCCTTTTTTATCATGACTTCCAAATCATCCTTCTTTAGGGCTAGTAACGGAATAGAATTATGATACGTATGGTTCTCTGTACCACGGCAAATTCTTAGTTCCGTATCAAAATCTACTTTTCCTATATCACTTCTATAGACGTACTTCCGGACAAATGTAACCCCTTCTTCTTTGCGCTCAATGGTAGGTAAATGGTCAATATTGTATTTAATAATTCTATCATAGTTTATGGTTTGAATCACCATTTGTCCTCCTTCATGGAGCATGTTAAAAATATCCTGAATCAGGTTTGATATGGTGTCCCTATCCTCTAAGTGGACGATGGAATTTCCAATACAAAAGATTAACCCATAGGTACTTCCCTGTAGTTGTTCTTTAATCTTTGACATATCTCCTTGCATAAAGTGAACATTTAGGTTTTGAGCCTTTTCATTTCCTTGTTGAATCATCTTTTCATCTAAATCCACGGCATCCACATGATGTCCTGCCCTCGCCAAGGCGATGCTGTAATTTCCTGTACCGCATGCGATATCCAGTATTTGGGATGCTGGTTTCAAATCCTTTGCTAAAAATTGTAAGGTCTCTCCACCCATTGGAAAAACAATATCGTACACACCACTTAACGCTTCATAAAAATCCATCACGATTCCTCCCTTACATCTATCACAATAGTAATTCTATCTTGCTTTACTTTTTCCTTTCGAAAAAAATTAATGTGTTGTTTATTTAAGATTGCCCCACTGAATAATAGATTCATTGTATAATGCCTTTTTATTCAACAAATCCTATAAAGAGAAACTAGTAGTTTTCTTGAAGGAGACGTTCCCTATGAATGAATACCTAGTGATTTTTTTTCGCATTATATCCATTATGCTTCTACTGCTTTTCACAACACTGCTTATTATGGGCAAGAGACCCATTGGGGAACTGCCCGTATTTGATTTTCTTTCGATTGTTGTCATGGGTGCCATCGTAGGGGCCGACATCGCAGATCCCAAAATCAAACACATGCCTACTGCTTTTGCAGTGATTGTTCTGGCTCTTTTTCAAAGGCTCATCAGCTATCTGATCATTAAGCATCGTAAAGTAAGAAAAGTTGTCACCTTTGAGCCCACCATCGTTGCCCAAGATGGACAATTTGTTCACCATAATTTGAAGAAAATAAACTATTCTGTGGAAGAAGTCCTCATGTTCCTTCGAGAAAAAGATGTCTTCGATGTGAGTAAGGTAAAGTATGCCATCATTGAGGCCAGTGGTAATTTATCCGTCTTAAAAAAGGCTGCCTATGAAACCACGACAAAGTTAGATATGAACCTAACGATTGAAGAAGGTAGCCTTCCAGTAACAATCATACTCGAAGGACAATTACAACAAAAAAACATTGCCAGAATTCATCAGACAGAAAAATCTGTCCTCAGCACCTTAAAACAACAAGGCTATGCCGACATCAGTAAAATTTTCTTCGCTTCTATGGATCGGCAGGGTATGATAAGTATCTCTCCCTATGACTTGGAGGCTGATACCATTGAATAATTTATTCTATATGGAGAGGTGAACTATGGATTCATTAGTTGTATTAACAAGATCCCATCGTATCGAGAGTATCCACAGGGGCAAAATATGCGTTTCAGATCCATCGGGGCGTATCGTATCCCATATTGGAGATCCACAGGGAAAGGTCTATATGCGATCTTCTGCAAAACCCTTTCAAGCCATTGCCCTGGTGGCATCGGGATCTATAGAAAAGTATGGTTTGACCATGGAAGAGATTGCAATCATCTGTTCCTCCCACAGCGGTGAGGATGATCACCGCAATACCGTGGCCGCCATTCTTCATAAAATTGGTCTCACGGAAGATGCATTACAATGTGGCGCATGTAATCCTTACAACGAAGAAATGAATGCTTTATTGATACAAAAAAAAGAAAAGCCTACATCCCTTTATAATTGTTGTTCCGGTAAGCATGCAGGTATGTTGGCTCTTTGTAGGTATCATCATTATTCCATAGAGAATTATACAGAACCTGATCATCCCGTTCAGCAGCTGATCCTACAAGTTGTGGCTGAATTGTTGGGTGAAAAGGCAGACCAGATCACCCTAGGCACTGATGGGTGCGGCGTACCAAGTTTCATGCTCTCCATGGAACAGGGAGCCACCTTATATGCCCGTTTGGCAGCAGGAACCAATATACAAGATCCCTATGCCCATGCCTTAGAGCAAATTAAAACTGCCATGCTGTCCTACCCTATTATGATCAGCGGTGATCATGAGTTCTGCACAGAACTGATGGTCCATACCCAAGGCAAGGTCATTGGGAAAGTAGGTGGTGAAGGTATCTATTGTATCGCTGTTCCCGAAATGAATTTAGGTATGATGATCAAAGTAGAGGATGGTAATGAAAGGGCACTCTATCCTATCTCCATTCATTTACTCCGGCAGTTAGGTATTTTGAATTGTAAGCTTCCTGAGGGATTGCGGCGTTGGGCATATCCTCCTGTCAAAGATCATAAGGGTAAAATCGTGGGGTATACCCTTCCGGCTTTCGATCTCCATGGCAAAGAACTGCCTAGAATAGATATTGGTGAAGAATTTTCATACAGAGGAGAATATATATGGAACCATTGGCAGTAGCTACAAGGAACGATTATATTGAGAGCATCCACTATGGTTATATCACCATTGTAGACGCTTCTGGGAAAATTTTATATAGCCTTGGAAATCCCAAAACCAAAATCTATTTTCGTTCTTCTGCGAAACCTATTCAAGCCATCCCCTTGCTGCAATCAGGCGCTGCAGAAGCCTTTGGCTTCTCCTTACAGGAAATAGCGTTGGTATGTGCATCCCATAGTGGTCAAAACTATCACCAACAAGCTACCACAGATATACTGCGTCGCCTTAATCTAGAACCTAAACATCTCCACTGTGGTATCATGATCCCCTATAACGAAGAGGAACATCAAAGAATAGTAAGAGATCATACTGTCCCTACCGTTCTTCACTGCAGTTGTTCCGGGAAACATGCTGGCATACTGGCTTTATCAAAATACAGAGGATATGCCATCGATCACTATGAAGATTTTTCCCATCCAGTCCAAGGAGAGATTTTGGAGGCTATTGCCTACTTTGCCGATGAATCAGCTGATTCTATTCCTAGGGGAAAGGATGGCTGTGGTATTCCCATCTACCTTCTGCCCATGGATAAAATAGCATTGACCTACGCCAATCTGATCCAATGGAGCAAGGACTCCCAACATAGGTATCATCGTGCCTGCAAAACTGTGGTAAATGCCATGACTCAATTTCCCGAAATGGTCAGTGGGGACCATGAGTTTTGTACGGAGCTCATGCAGAACACTGGCAATAAGATCATTGGAAAGGTAGGCTCCGAAGCCGTATATTGCCTAGGCATTCAAAATGGCAGTTTAGGTGTTTGCATAAAGATTGTGGATGGAAATGAACGAGCTATCTATCCAGTTGTTATTGAAGTATTAAAGTCCCTAGGTATTCTCAATGACAAAGAGCTTGCTATGTTGAAAGAGTGGCATCGCCCTCTATTAAAAAATAACCTAGACGAAGTCATTGGCGAAATCGTTCCCGTGTTTGACCTTAACAAGCCTAGGGCGAACCCCTATCTTCTCGGCGAAAAGATCCGCAATCTATCATAACATCCTCTTTTTTGAAATGATCTTCTTCCTATTTAATCATATGAGAATATAAAATGAAACCTCGAACAAGTTATCTTCCTTTGGCATATGATGTAGTGAATAAACCCAGAGGAGGTTTTTTTATGCAATATCCCAATCAGCATTGGATGAGTCCCTATTGGCGCACCTGGTATGGCAGTGAAACAACTTATCATAGATCCAATTCGTCCTATCCCATCAATGAATCTAGCAAAGGTTTCTATGACTATTTTGATTTGGAGGACCCTGCCCCCAGCTTTACTTTAGAAGCTGTGGTGGAGGGGGAGCCTACAGATGTCAGTCTCTCTGATTATCAAGGAAGATGGGTGATTCTCTTCTTCTATGGCTCTGATTTTACCTATGTCTGACCTACAGAACTGGCAGCAGTTGCTGACCGTTCAAAGAAATTTTCTGATTTGAATGCAGTAGTTTTGGCCATAAGCACCGACAGTATTTTTTCACATAAGATCTTCATGGAGACCTCTCCAGCTGGAAGAAAGATCAATTTTCCCATGCTATCGGACCGTACCCATGAAGTATCGAAGGCCTATGGTATTCTAGATGAAACCGGCGGCTATGCTTATCGCGCTACCTTTATCGTTGATCCTGAGGGGAAGATTCAAGCCTTCTCTGTAAATCCGCAGCCTGTTGGAAGAAATATTGATGAGATCTTGAGGATTTTAGCAGGGCTTCAATATACAGAAAAGACAGGCATGGGGGCTCCTTCAGGATGGGTCCCTGGCAATCCAGGCATACCAACAAGTTGGGAGTACGTGGGGAAATATTAAAAAGAGCGTCTCCGACGCTTTCGCTAGGGGAACCTAGTTCCCCTTCGACGGCTGCAAAGAGCCTGATCACCCCTCTTACTGCGGCATGGGAATCCTTCCCCTGCACCCCTGTTTTTATAGTATAGGAAAATATATTTCCCTATACTATAAAAAATATTGATAATTCCCTGCCTTCCATGGTAAAATATAGAAGAATATATGTAAGGAGGTGCAAGGATGAAAAAGCAACTTTTGGTTAACACAATTTTAGATAAGCTACCCGCTACAAATTCTGGAATTACATTTATTTTTTCCATTTCAGGGGGGAATCTGTCTAAAATTAAATATTATGTTAACTAAAAGTGAGTACATCATCTTTACCATACTTATACTGTTTAATCAGCCTAGGAAGATGTTACTTGCCTAGGCTTTTTTAATATTGGGGATTACCTATGTATTCCTATTCCTGCGCCCTATTTCTAGCCTAGGCAGTTATTTACTGATCTAGGCTTCATTTTTTGCATGAGAAAAGGAGGATTTTTAAATGATTGAAATTGCATTAAAAGAACTGCAAAAATATTATGGCGCCCATAAGGTACTCCACAGCATCAGCTTTGAGGTTCTTACCAATGAAAAGATAGGCTTGGTTGGTGCCAACGGTACAGGAAAAACGACAATTTTTAAGATTATTTCAGGCCTAGAAAACTATGATCAAGGTATGTTAGCCATACGGAAAGGTGCTTCCATAGGTTATCTCCATCAAATACCTACTTATCATGAAAATGATACAGTTCTTGATATTTTGTTGGAAGCATTTTCTCATGTTCTCGATATCAAAAAACAAATGGAAGCTTTAGAGGATAGTATGTCTTCCTTGCACAATAGGGCCTTAGAACAGACCATGAAGCGATACGGTGAGCTCCAAATAGCCTTTGAAGCAGGAGGCGGCTATGAAATGGACGAGGGGCTATCCAAGATATGCGATGGCCTAAAATTCACCGAAGCTTTCAAGGCGAGAACCTTCTCTTCTTTAAGCGGCGGAGAAAAAACAACGGTTCAGCTAGGAAAAATACTCCTACAGAATCCCGATATTCTTCTCTTAGACGAACCTACGAATCATCTGGATATTGATTCCATCGAATGGTTGGAGGATTTCCTCCGTAACTATCCCGGTGCTGTCCTGATGATCTCCCATGACAGATATTTTCTAGATGCTGCTGTGAAAAAAATCATTGAAATTGAGGACGGCGAAGCCACAGTCTACCATGGAAACTACACATTTTATCTAGAAGAGAAAGACCGTCAATTGATGGATCAATTTGCAAGCTTTAAGGATCAACAGAAAAAACTTAAAGCCATGGAAGAAGCCATCGCCCGTTTTAAGGATTGGGGTACAAGATCTGGAAATCCAAAAATGTTTAAAAAGATTGCCAATATGGAGAAAAGAATGTCCAGAATGGATAAAGTGGATCGCCCTATTCTTGAACGTCGAAGGATTCAACTTCATTTTCAAAACAGCCGCCAGTCTGGAAAGGACGTCATCAAAATCCAGGGACTTACAAAAACTTTCGGACACCAATCGATCTTGGATCATATCGATCTACAGGTTCGATTTGGTGAAAGACTAGCCTTACTTGGCAAAAATGGCACTGGTAAGTCAACCCTGCTGAAAATTATCTTGGGTCAGTACCCCTATGATCGAGGAGATGTTCAGACTGGTGCCAATGTAAAGATAGGGTATTTAGAACAGGATATTGTTTTTCCAAACCTTGAGCTCACTGTACTTGATGCTTTTCGTGAGAATCTAAGCATTTCTGAAGGCGAGGCACGAAAGCTATTGGCTAAATTTCTATTCTATGGGGAGGATGTCTTTCGTAAGGTAGGCAACCTCTCCGGCGGACAAAAATCAAGGCTAAAGCTGTGTCAGCTCATGATGCAAGACATTAATTTGTTAATCCTAGACGAGCCAACAAACCATCTGGATATCGACTCCAGAGAAACCCTAGAAGATGCCCTTGAAGATTTTGCTGGTACCCTATTGTTTATATCCCATGATCGATATTTTATCAACAAGCTGGCTAACCGCATCGTCGAGCTGAAATCGGGTAAACTTGTAAACTACCTTGGGAATTATGACTACTATCGTGAAAAGAGATCTTCCCAAGCAAAGCCTGCAATGGTAATCCATAAAACCCCTGGGGTCATCATTGAAAAACACAACAAACCAGACCATGAGCAGAAACAGAAAGAACGCCGCATGGCTAAACTTGAAGAAGAAATAGATGCTTTGCAGAGATTCATTCAAGAAAAAGATGAGTATATCAAAATATGCTCCACAGATTATGAAAAGCTTCAGATCGCCTTTTCAGAAAAGGACTCTTTTCAAACAGACCTGGATCTTTTGATGGAAGAATGGATTCAACTTAGCGAACAGTGATACAGCAATAGAGCTATTCGATTCAGACAATTGAATCGAATAGCTCTATTTTATCATCTTTCTCATCCTTTATAGGCTTCTCTGAGTATGCCTACAATATCCTTTTCCGTTACTTGTACTGGATTTCCAGACGTGCAAATATCTTTCAAAATACCCTCTGTCATCTCAGAAATACTCTCTTCAAATACATCCTTAGGAATATTCATCTCTTTTATCGTTGTAGGCATGCTTAACATAGTGCTTAATACCTTTATTCCTTCTATGAGGCTTCTCACGCCTTCTGCTGCAGTTGTAGAAGGAAAATTTAACATTTTTGCAATAGCTGCATATCTCTCTGCCACAACCGAATTCTTAACCGTTCCCTGTTCAAGGCCAGCATTGAACTGAATGACATAAGGTAGGAACATGGCATTGCTTCTTCCATGGGAAAGTTTAAACTTCGCCCCAAAGGCATGGGCTAGACTATGGTTAATGCCTAATGTTGCATTTGTAAATGCAATCCCTGCCATACAAGATCCATTGTGGAGCTTCGCCCTTGCCTCCATATCACTGCCGTTTTTAAATGCTCTTAATAAATATCCAAACACGCTCTGAATGGCTTTCTCTGCATACATATCCGTATAATCACAGGCTTGGGCTGACACATAGGCCTCTAGGGCATGGGTCAAGATATCCATTCCTGTATCTCCTGTTACCGCCGGCGGCACTGTCTTTGTCAAGTCTTCATCCAAAATCGCTACATCTGGAATCATGAGGGCTTCATTCAATGGTATTTTTATATTGTTTAGCTTGTCAGTCACCACAGAATAGGATGTCACCTCAGAGCCTGTACCGCTGGTTGTGGGAATTGCGACGAACCATGGTTTTTTGATACTATGGGTATCCACAAATTTTTCCTTTAGATGGATACAAAAACACATAATCGCCTTGGCTGCATCGATGGAAGACCCTCCCCCAATGGCAATCAATAGGTCTGGCTTCGTATAGATAATCTGATTCAAGCCTTTTTTCACCGTATCTAGGGATGGATCTGGTTCAATCTCAGAGAAAACGTCATACTCTATATGCTTTTTCTCCAAAATTTCCGTAATCTTCTTTACCATACCCAGCTTTACCATGAAAGGATCTGTTACAATAAAGGCTCTCTTGCCCTCAATTCCCTCTAAATACTCCAATGCATTGCTCCCATAATATATTTCTGGCCTTACCAAGAACCTTTTCATCACCTTACACACCTCCAGGTTTATTAGAAACTATCTATTCTTATAAAGATTTTATATCTGACCATATAAAATAGTTGGCCTCCATTCATCCTAGGATGAATGGAGGCTTAGTTCAGAACCAATTATAGCAGTTTTGATATGAGTTCTTGACTAGGTGAAGCAATGGTCACTGCACAAACGATGTCACCTGTCTCCTCCAGTCTTTCTTCACAAGCCTTGATCGCCTGTTTTACAGCAGCTACCTCTCCAGAGATGAGAACGAATCCTTTGCCTCCCAATCCCCTGGCCAATCGAATCTCCAGTAGTTGAATATTTGCTGATTTCACAGCAACATCACCAACAACGATAGAAGTGATGGCAGACATGGTCTCGATAATACCTAGGGAAGTAATTTTACTTACATCCATGGTCGCTGTCAGTGCAGGAAAGACGGATTGACTTACATTAGGGATCACAAAGCTTTCTATGGTGAATATGCTCCCTATTTGCTTTCCAACTTCCACAGCATTCTTTACCGCACCCACATCACCGCTTATCAACGTAATATATTTTCCTGGACATATTGGTGTAGACAGGATCAGTTCAACATGGGCAGCCTTTAACATTGCATCCGTTGCTTCCATTCCCTTTGCGATACTTTTAAACTCTACTAGCCCGATTGACTTTTTCATGGACATCGCCTCTCCCATCATCAAAAAATTTACATAGAGTGAAACTTCATTCAGCTGGAATTTTTACCACAGGGTAATTCTGCCTGAGTGAGCACCCTGTATAAACGATGAACAACAAATCATAGATTTGTGTTCCCTGCTTATGTTGAACCTATCTAAGGACTTTACAGCTCTCATCTCCCGCCTATAAGTAGGAAACACAAATCATTGATTTGTTGTTTATCACTTATAAGCGCGGGGATCTTAGAGCTGTTAGTCATCAGATAAATATGAAAATTCTCCCTTTATTGTTTACATATCTCAATAACATTCTCATCGATTCGTTGTACCTTTCCACCAATACCCGTGTGAATCCTTGCTCCCAATTGTCCGTCCTTCACATCGGCAACAGCTTGCCCCGATGCAACTGTATCTCCTACCTGCACCATAGATTCCGCCTTGGCTCCAATGTGCTGCTTTCTCTCTAAAACAACACGAGGGAAATCCTGATCTATATCTTCCGCCAATGGTGCATCCACATTATATGCTTCTAAGCCCAACCGAGCAATTAGTTTTTTTACTGGGAATTTTCGAAAATCCCTAAACTCATTTATTTTTAAAGATTGTCTGTTGTTAGGATTCTTGATCCCTGCCCTATTTAATTTCTCTTTTAGAAATTGATTCAGTTTCCAGGGCTGAAGATTCATAATGCATGCGGTTTCACATAAGCCACATTCGCAGCATAAAAATGCTTCCGTAGCCGATGTGTCTTTTTCACAAGTACTATTGTAACTTGCTAATCTCATTAGTTTGTCAGGGTGAAGCTTGTGTCCGATCAGGTTTCTTGGGCAAACCTCCGTACATAGGGAACAATGGCAACAAGCAGTCCTTGCCTGTCTGAGCATCGTCTCTATGGATCTTTCCTTGCCTTGAATCAACGAATGGTCTTTTGGCAATAGGATGATACCCTTTGTGGTCTTCGTCACGGGTCTGTCGATATCCCCAACAACTTTTCCCATCATAGGACCTCCATCAATTACCTTAAATTCTTCCACCGTTGGTCCACCTGCTAATGCAATCACTTCTCGAATACTTATCCCTACAGGGACCTTTATCGTCACTGGATTCTTGACAGCTCCTGTAACAGTAATATACTTATGGGTTACGGGTATTCCTTTGATGGCATTGCTGACATTTAGCAACGTCTCCACATTGATCACAATCACACCCACCTGGAGTGGAATCCCTCCTTCTGGGACGATACGCTTCAGCACCTCGTAAACCGTAATCTGTTCATCTCCAGCTGGATAGAAATCTCCCAGTTCAAACACCTCTAGGGGCTCCCCTGGTTGAATCCCATTGCCTAAAGCTTCGATAGCTCCCTTATACTTTTTCTTTAATGCGATAATTCCTTTTTGAGCACCTGTTTCCTTTACAATAGCCTTTAGTCCTTCCAGAACCTCAGTGGCTCTGTAGGTCATCAGCTGCTGGTCTACCCGCAGCAGGGGCTCACATTCAGCCCCATTTACCACGATGTAGTCAGCTTTTCCACTTACCTTTACATGGGTCGGAAATCCAGCACCACCTGCACCTACGATTCCGGCTTCACGAATGATAGTAATTAGCTGCTTATCCATGTTTTCCACCTCATCCTATTTAATGGAGAATCCTCCTACAAGGGTACATCTTCTCGTTCTGGCGAAACTCTTGGCGGAAGTCAGACCTTCACCAGTGGGTCCTGCAATGGTAAAGGTGGTATAGCCTTCGCCCCCCACACCAATACCTGCATAGGATGGTCCATTCTTCACGAAAATAGTTGTTTGAATTTCCTTCGCAAAGCGGGTTAGATGGTCAATATTCTTTGAGTGCATGATGGCCGTATGTCTAAAACCATGTTCTACCTTTACTGCCAGTTCAATGGCCTCATCGATATCTTTTACACGGACGATGGGCAATACTGGCATCATTAGTTCCCCAACAACAAAGGGATGATTTTTTTCAACCTCCATGATAATCACTCTGATGCTTGGATCACACTCAATGCCGGCTTTGTTTAAAATATAATTGGCGCTTTTTCCAACAAAATCTCTATTCGGATTCCCTCGCTCATCGGCAATCAATGTCTCAAGATTTCTTAAGATAGCCGCATCCTTGATTTCATAAGCACCATACTTCTTCATATTGAAAATCAGATAATCGGCTACGGTGTCCAATACGATAACTTCCTTTTCAGCTACACAAGGCAAGTTATTGTCAAAGCTACAACCTGCGATAATATCCTTGGCTGCCTTTTCAATATCTGCTGTATCATCGACTACAGCTGGCGGATTCCCTGCGCCTGCACCGATGGCTTTTTTACCTGAGGATAACACCGCTTTAACGACGCCTGGTCCTCCTGTTGCCACCAACATATTGATCTTTTTGTGCTTCATCATGATCTCTGCCTGTTCTAATGTAGGATCGCTCACCGTTGTTAAAAGATTACTTGGTCCCCCAGCTTCTATAATGGCACGATTCAAAATCTCAACCGTCTTCAGCGAAGTGTTTTTTGCTGAAGGATGGGGACTAAATACAACGGTATTCCCAGCAGCGATCATGCCGATGGCATTACAAATCACGGTCTCCGAAGGGTTTGTTGAAGGGGTAATGGCTCCAATGACACCGAAGGGTGATAATTCAATCAATGTCAGTCCATCATCTCCAGAATAAGCCTCGGATCTTAAATCCTCAATGCCAGGTGTTTTTTCAATAGCTATGACATTTTTCAATACTTTGTCTTCATAATTCCCCATGCCAGATTCATCTACAGCCATCTTAGCAAACAGCTCCACGTTCTTCCTTGCTTCTTTACGCATTGCCGCAATGAACTTTCCTCTGGTTTCCAGATTGAACTTTACTAGCTGCTTTTGAGCTTGCCATGCTGCTTCTACAGCCTCGTTCATATCTTGGAATATGCCATACTTCTCATCAACTGTTTCGCTTTTGCTGCTGATCTCTGCTAACACTTTTTTTACAATGTCCTCTAGTTTTAACGCTTCTACGTTCAATTTAGATCCCCCTTTCATATTCAAATACTCTCAATGCTTGGGCTGCAATCATCATGTCTTCTTCTACGGTGCCTCCGCTTATACCGATCCCACCAACAACTTCATTGTGAATTTTCAGGGGATATCCCCCGCCAAAGGCTACAATTCTATTGTGATTGGTCCACTGCAATCCATACAAGACTTCTCCAGGCTGCACCAAAGGCCCTACTTCATGGGTAGGTATCCTTAATGCTGCCGCTGTATAGGCCTTGTTCTGTGCAATATCCAAGCTTACCAGCAAAGCATCATCCATTCGATGAAGCATGATCATATTCCCCCCAGCATCTACTACGGAGAATACTATGGGAACCCCCATATGCAGAGCTTTCTCTTCCACTGCCTCAGCCATTTTTTTTGCCAAATCTAGTCCTAAACGCTTACGATTTGCTTTATATCCTAATCGCTCCAATACTTTTCTCTTCACCGCTTCCTTAAAGCTATATTGTTCTTCTCCCCTGGCCAACATGAACAATGTATCCGACAGACGGTTGATGTATTGGATCAACTCCTGTCGTACATTGGCCTCTTGGCCCAGTTCTACAATGAGTCGTTCACTCCTGCGAACGATGGTTCTAGCCAAATGTATGGCAGCAGATGCTGTTGTGCCTCCAGGAATAACAAACTCTTTCAAGGGGCCTAGCTGTTCTTCATATTGATCTATGATTCTTTCTAGGGCTTCAATATCTTTTTCTTGAACAAGCTCCTTTAAATAATCACGACCAGCCTCATCGCTGGCCAGCTCCGCGCCCACCACAAACAGTCTTTTTTGAATGCCCCTTAGAATGCTTTGAATTCCTTTACTTTCTGTAAGAGAGTAGGCTACTCCCAAGGCCGCATTGGCCTCATCCAGGGTGCCGTAGCAGGATACCCTGAGATCATCCTTTCTAATTCTGCTTCCACCCAGTAGTCCCGTTTCTCCTTTGTCACCTTTTTTGGTATAAATACTACCCATAGCTTCACTTCCTCTACGGTTGAACTTCTATGCTGTCGATAATACCTACAATCGCAGCATCGATAGGGGAATTAGGATTACCGAATATATGTCTGGCGGAACTGCCCTTCGATACCAACACATATTCTCCTGTACCTGCACCTACGGAGTCGATGGCTACTTCCACATTTCCCATGGGTTGCCCCTTTGTATCCGTCTGCTGAACAACCATTAGCTTTTTCCCTACCAAATTGTCATCTTTTCTAGTGGCCACTACCATACCAATCACTTTTCCAACGTACATCCGTAACACCTGCCTTTTTAAATGGTTCTCTGAATGGATTCCGAGTCTTCATCATTCTTGAATGATTCTCATACCGAACTCCTTCGCCGCATCACGGGCCAAAGGCGTTATAATCGTCGTGACTGGTACATGGAGTACATTGCCCATTCCCTTTGCTTCTGCAATATCCCCTCTGCTGAGGACCTTTTTGTTTATTTTATAGTCTCTGAAATCTTCTTGTTTTTGAGTTTCTGGGATAATCATTGTTTCTCTTTTTGTGATATTACTATATAAGTTTCTTGCTTCCACAAGACGAATGCCATAACTTTCTAGGGTGTTTAAATATGACTCCATGGTAGCCAAATAGGCTGCTGGCGCTCTATCCATTCCCACCTGTAACCTTATGGGATTCTTTAAGTCACATCCATCCCTGGCGGCAATGATGGGAATCCCCTCCATTATTCCATGGGCTATCACATTGGTGGTTATGGTATCCGCAATACCCAGGGCAATTTTTACTGCTGAGTTTAATGTTAGGGTTGGAATAATCACTTGCCCTACGTCTCCATACAGGGGCTCTAGACCTTTTACTTCTCTTTCTAAATAAACTTCTTCAACATTCAGCTGTTCTCTAATTAGCTGTGGCGTTAGGACATATTCTGCACTATTTGAAAGTAATATCCTTAAATTCCATCCTTCCACCTGAAGAGCCTTTAACTGAGATATTGAGTCTTGAAATCCAATGCCCGCTCCAGTAAAAATCACCAAAGCTTTTTTACTCCTAGCTTCAACTCTACGGATTACCTCTTCAACAATCCAGTTTAACGCCTCACTTACATTCAATTCCCCTCACCTCACTTCTTACAGTTCAGTGCAATACCTAAAGGTGTGACCAAGAGAGGCCGCTCTGGTTTTACTGTTTGTATCCCAATTTCCTTGAAAAACACATTTTCAAATTCTTGGAAACAACAGGCGCCTCCTACTACATATATCTTTTTCACATCAAAGGATGCAATATGTCTCCTCACAATAGATGCCATTTTTTCAATCACTGGCTTTACCACTACAAAGATCTCTCTTTGTCTATGGATATCTTTTTTCAGTTTCTCTGCTTCTTCAAAGGAAACCTTGTAGTTTCCTGCCACTACCAAGCTCATGTGAGTCCCACCTGTGGGCTCATCTGCCGTGTAGATTACTTCTCCATTTTTCAAGATACTAATCCCCGTGGTCCCACCACCTACATCTACAACGGCACCATCGGTAACCCCCAATACACATGCAGCTGCCGTTGGCTCATCCACCACATTGATGACCTCCATATCCGATGACTCCACCACATTGGCAATGGCTTTTGCATTGCCGCCAATGGTTCCGGGTGGAACAGCCGTGGCGGCATGGGTCAGCCTTACACCCAATAAGCCCTCCACCTGCTGTTTGAGGTTTCTGACAATCCTTACTGCTCCTACATAATCTACCACCAAACCATCTTTCACAACCGATGCCGGATATAACGCGCCTGCCACGGGTTGATCCATTTCATCCAGGACAGACAGAACAATATTTGCTGTTCCTAGATCTACGCCTACCTTTAATTTTCCGCTATATTTATTTACCCGCTGTTCTTCAATCAACTTAGCGAAGCTTTCAATATAGTCGTTTGCCCTTGTCAGATCCATAGACATATTCTCCCCTAGCCCTTCACGATTTTCCCGAGATCTTCGTTTCCGATTCCCCCGGCATTGGCCTCATCGATATCAAGATGCATCTCTAGCACATACTGATCCGAAACTCGGATCAGTACATTATGGAAAACAACCTTCCGCTGTCCTTCTACCTCTACACTTACCATTTCCTTATCTGTCAGTCCAAAATGTGCTGCATAGTCAGGAGGCATATGGATATGTCTTAAAGCAGCAATCACACCATAGTCTTTTTCAACAGTCCCCTTCGGTCCCTTCAAAGTAATTCCAGGTGTACCTTGGGTTTTGCCAGACTCCCTTACAGGGGCTTTCAATCCCAAGGCAAACCCATCACTTATGGAGATTTCCAGTTGTGTTTCCTTTCTCACGGGCCCAAGGATTCTTACAGCTTCAAATCTTCCTTTGGGTCCAATCACCATAACAGTTTCCTGGGCAGCATACTGCCCAGGCTGCTTTAAATCCTTCATCTTTTTTAATTCATATCCTGTTCCAAAGAGAACTTCTAAATCCTCTTTGCTTAGATGAACATGGCGGTTGGAAACACCTATAGGCACCAAGGGCTCGTCTCCATAGAACTGCATTCTTTTTATGATTTCTGATACGATTTTTTCAACCAATGCTTGATTATTGGATATCATTATTTGAACGCCCCCTAAAACTACTCGACGATCTTAGGTAATATCTTTTCAGTATCCATATGAGGTCTTGCAATCACATGGCTAGAAACCAATTCACCTACTTTTGCCGCTGCACTGGAGCCAGCATCTACAGCAGCTTTTACAGCCCCTACATCGCCTCTAACCATTACCGTAATCAGACCAGAACCTATTTTCTCATATCCTATTAAAGTAACATTGGCTGACTTTGTCATGGCATCGGCCGCTTCTATGGCCCCTACCAAACCTTTTGTTTCAATCATACCTAGTGCATCACTCATTATAATACCTCCTTCAATTCATCATAGTGGATACAATTAGATCTCAAATCGCCTTTTCTTCGAATACACATTGGATCCTTACATAAATTGCACACTTCATCGCTGCTATTTACAAATTCTAGGGATCCTTCTACTTCCTCATCCTCGACTTTAACCTCTACCACCTCAACCTGAGCTTCTTCCTCAGTCTCGGCCTTCACTTCCTCAAACTCAGTCTTGATCTCAATCTCAGTCGCTTCAGCTTCAGCTTCAACCTCAGCCTCAACCTCAACCTCAGCCTCAACCTCTTTATTTTCTTCGATCTCAGTATCTGACTTTGTGATTCCTACCGTATCCTTGGTGTATATTAGTTTTTTAATTTCCTCATGGGGTCTGGGAATCACTTGCTTACTATATACTTTATTGATTCTGCTAGCAGCTGCACATGCAGCTTCCACAGCAGCTTTCACTGCCCCAACATCTCCCTCCAATTTAATGGTAATCAAGCCACCACCCTTGGAGTTCTCATAGCCTAACAATGTTACATTGGCAGATTTAACAGCTGTATCTGCTGCCTCTATGGCCGCAGCTAGACCTACGGTTTCAATCATTCCTAAAGCAAGCCTTGGCAAAGTATACACCTCCTGTCTATCT
Source organism: uncultured Anaerosolibacter sp. (assembly GCA_937948705.1). The sequence continues at coordinate 26,286 of CALECF010000077.1, forward strand.
ATACACATTTCTTCATCTTATTTAGGACCTTTGCTACCAAAAGAGCCATGTCCTCTCTGGTCATGACTTCTTCGTGTAGATCCATTTCTGTTTCCTGCTCTTCCAGATCCTTAAAGGGAATACCCTTTACCAATCGAGCACCATTGGCTCCCAGCTTTCTCAACTTTTTCATATCTCTTTGGAGATGGATTTGAAACAATGGCTCTTCTCGTTTCAGCCGTTTGTAGTGGAGAATCACTGTACCATCTTCCCCGATACCGACGCCTACTCCCAGGCTAGAATCTTCAGCCGCAAGGTAGCCTAACTTCAGCCCTACCCTTTCGTCTTGACTCTTCACCAAATAAGGCACATTTTCTTCTTCCATACCAAACAGCATTTGATTAAAAAGGGAGGGGTCTATTCCCAGTGAACTATAATAAACATGGATTGCTGGTTGTTGATTTCCATAATTTATTTTCACTGAACTCCTCTCCCTTCCTTTAGTGCTAGTATCAAACCTGTAGCCACTGCATTCCGCGGTCCCTCTGTTCCTCTGATATTTCCTCTACCTGCCACTACACCGTACTGAGACAATGCATCCGTCACAAGCTGAGGTACTTCAAAGTCTAAGGCGGAACCTCCCACCAATACCACAAATTCAATATCACGAATATTTCCTGTAGGACAAACCATACTCAAAGCCCTCAATGCATTGGTTACAAACACCTTTTCTTTAGCTTCTTTACGAATATACTTAATTTTCTCGATGGATTGTTGCCCCGGAATTGGCACCATCATTCCTTCTTTTAGAATGACAACCCGAGCAAAAACATTGGCACTTAATGGCTTGTCGAAAAATTCTACCGTTCCATCCTCGTGACGAATATGGAACAGGCTCTCCACCCTTGCGAGGGGATATTTTTTGATATCCTCTGCCAGGGCTAAGTCCTCAAGACCCAGTTCTGAGTTAATGAGTAAGGTTACCATATTCCCTGCTCCTGCTAAATGTGTTGAAGTAATCTCACCATTTTTGTTAATGATCGAAGCATCTGTAGATCCCGCTCCCATATCCAATATAGCCAAAGGCGTATTGGTTCCTGGGGTTGTCAACGCACCTCGAATTGCCATATCTGCCTCTACTCCGCCTACTTCCACAGCAACAGCAATTTCCTTCTTCAATGCATCTGCAATCATTTGCATCTGTAACTTATCCGCTTTTACCATGGCTGCGATACCCACCGCATTTTCCATGGAAAACTCTTCTGCCAACCCGCCCTTTACTTTTTGTGGTATAAACGTGTCTACTGCCAAAAGATCCTGAATTTTAATGTCATTGGGATGTTGCTTTGTCAGCTCAGACATAACTTGTCTTACCCGCTCCAACATACCTCCTGCATTGGTTCCAGGTTCTCCTTTAATATCTTCGATAGGAGCTGATACCTTTAGAACCTTCATAATCCTTGAAGCACCATCGTCTACATCCACGGTGGCTTTACGTTTTTCACCAATAATATGAATTTGTCCCGCTGGTATTCTCCGTTCCTGTACATCCCCCTTTGGTGTCTTGATCACTACTGCAGAACGGTTCCCAATCAAAGCCCTGGCTATGGGCACGATGAGCTTTGTTTCTTCACCGTTCAGCTCAAATACCGTAGCGATACCGTAGGGATTTGAAAGGACTTCTACTACACCTCCTGCTGGAGCGACTTCAATGGCTGCTTTCATACCGATAGGTACTTTTTCCAAAAGAGATACTTCATCCACAATAGGTATAATATGTTTCAGCCTATTGTGAATCAATACCCCATCATCTCTTTGAACAATGGCGCCCTGCACCTGGATTCCCTTTTCTACTGCAAGATTAATCTTTTGAGCAGCATGAGCAAAATCCACATTTCTTCCAATCAGTGCAATAACAGGTTCCATTGGGTCTGAATGTTCAAGGTTATTTATATCTATGGTTGTTCCTATGCCCAAACCAATGCCTCCAGGAGTGGAGGGGTTGTGACCAATCATGGTAGACTCAGTAATGATAGTCTCCGTAATGGTTTCCATGGCCACATCCCCAATAACCGGAGCAGCTTCATTGATTCTCACCAGCTCTAAATCTTCAATCTTATGATTGATTTTATCTAGAGCTTGTTTTAAAGCGGCAAAGACACCATGGATATTTTGTCGAGTTCCTTTAATTCCTGTTGTGTATACAATTCCACTAGATACAAAGTTTATCGTTCGGTCCCCAGTGATATGGGCTACCGCTACCTCTGTGGTTGCATTTCCAATGTCTACGCCTGCAATTAATTTCATCTTTTTTACCTCCTGGATTTTCTCCAAGACTCTACTCTTGCTTTAATCTATTTCTGATTCCATATACTTCTGCAGCTTCTCTAACAAAGGCTGCGTTAATCTTTGCATTGTACTTGTTTTCAAGTTCAGACGCAATATCTAGAAGTTCAGACTTTGATGAACGATACGGTCTTAATGCATTGTAAATCTCAAGAATTCTTTCGTCAGGAACAGCGATAAGTTCTGCTGCTCTTTTAAGATTTCTTGCAAAGGAATCTCTTCCAATAGATTCAGCAACCTGGGCTTGAAGTCCAAGGGTTTCTGGTGAAATCCTGACGTCTGCAGCCGTTACACTGCCATCAATTACCTTGTCTAAAGTAATTTCATTTATGGATTTACCTGTTGGAGTTTTTAGTAGTTCAGGCCGTTTTTCTCCTAGGGGATAGTCTGCTCTTGTAACGGTATTGGTAGAAGCGCTTTTTACTTCACTTGTCGTATCGCCTGTACCCATAGAAGCCATGATCTCTCGTACCATTTGCTCGATTAATTGTTGTTGATTCATGAAATTCACCTCCATTATTTAAACTGGGCATCCAGCTCTATTGGTTTTGCACCTTGTTGAACGTGTTCTGTTTCTTTGATATGTAACAATGCCGCTTTGGCTTGATATCTTGGACGTGCCATCTGGTCATTTCGTACAGGTACCGGTGTTGGGCTTTCACCTTTTGCGTATTTCGCAGCATTTTTACCGATAGCTCTAAAGGTTTCCTCATCAATAAGGGGAGCCTGAGAAAATAACTCTAGGTTTCCTAATGGGAACAAATCCTTCTGATGAATTACTGTAGTACCCTTGGATTGAACGCCGATACCAATGCCAGAGCCACTTAGTTTTGCAGCATCATGGGAAATGAAGGCTACGTCAGAGGTTCTTACAACCCTAACAACTCTTGCCTTTAGTCCCTCTTCCTCGATACCAGCAATGATTTCTCTGAGCACTTTGTAATGAGGAATATCTACGATGGTTCTTGTTTGATGCTTACCAAAAGCTGGCGCAAGGCCGATCACAACCTCATCGCTCTTTGTTCCTTTGAATGCCTCACCCTTCTCTACCAAGGTAAGTCCTTCTACGTTCGTTGGAACTGAAACAGCGCTACTTCCTTGCTTTACTCCATCTAGGCTGAAGTCCTTAAGGACTTCTTCTATTACACTACGAATTAATTGTTCATTTAATTTCATTCCATTGCACCCCTTTCCTTATTGGTCTCTAAAAGTCTTCCGGATTTACAGCATTAGGGATGTTTCTAATCTCTTCCCATCTTGCAGCGCTCATTACGTATCCTGTCTGTGGACCACGATAGTCATTAGGATCATTCACTGAACTGATTACCTTGAAGTCTTTATCTAAAATAGCGGAAGTATGGAGGTAGTCCCCAGCAACTCTCTGCTTTAACAAGGAGAATACACTGCCTGCTACATCTTCAAATCCTCTCTTATAAAGGGCTTTTACAACATCAAGGCCTGTTACCCCTCTAGCCATCATTTCTTCAGCAGCCTTTAAGTCTTCAACCACATTTCTGTTTGGCATATCTTTACTTCCATGGGCATACGTGGCTGCTTCAACTTCCTCATCTGTAACAGTTGTAAGACCCAGTTCTTCAAATATTGCCTGAATAACTTTTGCAGCCTTATTTCTCACCTTTACTACAACATCCTCGGTGACTGGTCTTAAGCCGCCATCAATTCTTAAATCCCTCTGGATAATGTTCCAATCATCATAATCGTCGGCATCCCAGTTTGAACCTGCGAACATATTGTCATAGTTCGGTGTTGCACTATATCCTGAACAGATGAAGTCTGTTCCAGGTACCATTTGCATTAAGGATCTTGCTACTCTTCTTAGATCAGAGTGGGTAAAGGTTTGGTCGTTACTGGATGCACACTCTAGGTCAAGCATCATAGCAATTAGGTTTTCTGCCAATATAGCTCTGATTCCGCCTGGAACCCCAGCTGGTACCCCTACGCAGCTTACAGATCCATTTTGAGTTCCTTGTGACCCAGCACCCTTTGTTACATATAGGCATCGGGCTTCAAGATACAGCATAGATTTACCTTCCGCATAGCCCATCTGTACTTCTGAGCCAGTTCCTGATGTAAATCTCATTTTTAGACCTCTAGATGCATAAGCAGAAGCGAGGAATGATTTAGACCATGGTGTATCGTCTCCATCAATAAATACTTGCTCCGTACCATATACAGAAACGGTCTCTGCATAAGCCGTAAGACCTCTCATACCAAGAATAAGCTCTGTAGCTTCTTCGATGGCACATTGGGTTAGGATTCCTGGTCTACCCACCTGGGCACCTACCATAAGGGCTAGGGCGTTGAAAGGTGCATATCGCGTAATACCAACCGTTGTTTCCATCTCGTCGAAGCCTCTCACCGCAGCTTCTGCCGCATCAGCAGCAATCTGAACTGGATGATCTTTTACGTTTGTAACGTGACATTGATTGGATGGAATTCTTCTTGTTCTCATCTTGCTCACTGCCATCATCATTTCTAAAACATTCAAGTTTCCAACGACTTCTACGATCTTTGCAGGGGTCATAGCCGTTGTATATTTTACGATTTCCCCTCTAGGAATGTTGATATCAACCAGCCTTCTCGCGAATTCTAGGGAATCAATGGCCATGGCCTCTTCAGCTTTTTGTAAGTTAATGGCATGATTCGCGATGAAACTATCCAGCATATCAAAATCTTCTCGCTTCTTACCATCTAATTCTGTGACCTTGCCATTTACGATCTTGATGCTTGGCTTTGGGTCATTCGGGCTATTCATCGCAATTAAACCTACTTCTGACCATTCTTTTACGAAACCGTCTTTATTTACAGGACGCTCTGCTAAAACTTGAAAGCGTTTTGATTTCATCCGTTTTCCCTCCTTTATATGCTACTGACTTTTTAAATATAAGGAACAGTTACTGGCTTTGGTTCTTCGCCAAGGGTTCCAAGAAGCTTAATGCCAACTTCTCTTGCAGCAATGATAGATTGTCTAACCGCACCAGAATCTCCACTGATGAATAGGATTACCTCGTTGGAGAAACTAGTTCCACCTGCTGGAGAAGCATAGCCGATCACATCTACATTGGCAGCCTTTACAGCTGTATCTGCGATGAGGACACCGATTGCCGCTGGTGCACCAACGATTAGACCAAAAGCTTTTCCTAATGGTGCATTGAATGCCTTGTTGCAAGCATAGCTGGCTCTAGCCGTATATTGGAACTCCAAGTGGCCTGCATCGTTGGCATAAACATCACCAAAGGTTCTGTCTAATTCCTTTAAGGCTACTTCTACAGCTCTTTTTGCATCAGAAACATCTTCTGCACCAAAGATAATTAAACAGCCATGACCTGCGCCACCCTTTGTATCTCTAGCCAATTCAATTTTGATGATCTCAGTATTTGTAGCTTTTACAGCTTCATCAGCGGCTAAGATATGAGGACCTGCTCCTGTACGAGCACCAAGAATACCAATGGATCGATATTTTTTATCTAATCCCATGGCTTCATGAAGTTGATTATCAACGTTGGCAATAACCAAACCAATACTATCACCGATAGCAGTACCTACAAATTCAGTCATGCCGCAGAATTTTTGTTGTGGTTTGCTTTCTTCGGCCTTCGGCTGATCTACCTTTTTCATTACTTCTTCCATAATCTTTTCAATCAATTGATCTTTCATTTTTTTACACCTCCATTAAATTTGCTTATCCCTATCTTGGTAATATTTTCTCAACATCTGTATGTGGTCTTGGAATGACATGTACAGAAATAATCTCTCCTACCTTTTCTGCGGCTGCTGCCCCTGCATCCGTTGCAGCTTTTACAGCACCCACATCACCTCTTACCATAACAGTGACTAGACCTGATCCAATTTTTTCGTAGCCAATCAATGTAACATTGGCCGACTTTACCATGGCATCAGCTGCTTCAATAGCGCCTACCAAACCTTTTGTTTCTACCATGCCTAATGCTTCCTTGGTCATTTCAAATGCCCCCTTTTTGTTTTTTGTGAAAGATTTTTAACTTCCTGACATATTACTGCCGCAAAACGTTTGCCCATGAGGCTCGTCTATGACGACTTGCTATATGTCTATTAGTAAATTTCAATATTTATAGCTAATAGCCTTGATACGTATTTGTCCTCCACGGACAATGATTTGTGGCTGTGTATACACGATACAGATACTTTTTGCTCTTAAGATAGCAAAATCTTGTCCATCTGCAAATCACGATACTTTTTAGTCCTCTTAAGACAAATTTTTGTTCTTATCTGACAGTCCTAAGGATGGACCTATGTATCCACCTTATTCCTTTATGTAGTTTCATCGAGGCAGAAACACAGGGAGACCACTGAAAAAGTATTCTAATTAGAAATAAAGTTTGCGTTGTCATTCTGAAAGTATTGAAGAATCTAGGGACTAAGATCCTTCTCTTCGCTCAGGATGACATAGATGGGCTTTTTCAGTGGCCTCCACACAGGTCTGCCCCTACAAACTGATCCACCCTCATTTTTGGACAAAAAAAACACCTAAGGGATATTTATTATCCTTTAGGTGTTCTTCTCTACCATCTCATCATCGTCTTTCTTCTTTTCCTTTTGATTCCCTATATTCTGTAGGGGTCATACCTACTACCTTTTTAAACACCTTGCTGAAATAGTTGGGCTCATGATAAGACAATTCCAAAGCAATGTTCAAAATCGGTAAATCTGTATGTTCTAACAATTCTTTTGCCCGTTCCATTCTTCTTTCTGTCACATATTGTATAAAATTAACATTGAGTTCCTTTTTGAAGAGCTTACTGAGGTAAAAAGAACTTAAATGTACATATTCTGCTGCTTCCTCTAAGGTAATATGCCTATGGATGTTTTTTTCAATGTAATTCAGTACGGCATAAATCTCCTTATGATCCTCCACGGCTTTTCCATGAACAATCTCCTCAAACACACAATCTAACACCTTAAACAATCGCTCTTTCACTGTGAATAAAGTGATTCCCTCCAACGGATTACTTCCCTTGCTCCAGTGTCCCATGGGCTTTAATCCCTTCTCTTCACACGCCTCGAACATTTTCTTTACAAGCATCTGACCGTTTTCCCTGAGTTGTTCTTGGTCTTCCCCATATAGCTTGATCAACTGATGCATCACTGATTTTAATTGTTCCTTCGCACGCTTATAATCTTCGATTTGAATTTGTTGAATCAATTCATCAATTCTCAATTTTCGACTTTCTCTATGGGCTTCTTTTTGCTTTTTATGTCTTTTCACTGCATCTACAATATCAACGGGTCGAGCAGGCTTTAATATGTAATCGTCAGCCCCCGATTTCAATGCCTTCTGGGCATAACGGAAATCATCATAGGCTGTAAGAATAATGATGACTTTATCTCGATCTTTACTCTTAATGATTTCTGTGGCCTCTAACCCATCCATACCGGGCATGCGAATATCCATAAAAATCATATCTGGCTGATGGGCCTCACACAATTCCACTGCTTTTCTGCCTGTGGAAGCTTCCCCCACAACCATGATTTCCTCCATTCCTTCATGGAGTATAATCTTCAGTGCTTCTCTTTCCAAATATTCATCATCGACCAATAGCACTTTGTACATTAAGAACTCTCCTACCATTTGTTTTCATTGGAATTCTTACCTTTACTGTGGTACCTACATTAGGCTTGCTTTTGATTTTTATTTTATGCTCTGGTCCATAATGATAAGTCAACCGTTTGTTGACATTGTTGATACCAATACCTGTAGATTCACTGATAGGCCCCATATCATAATGCTCATTCTGGATCATTTGCAGTCGTTCCCTTGACATACCAATACCATCATCGGTGATCTCTATCACCGCATCCTCCTCCAATGCATACCCTATAATCTTAATGGTTCCTGGTTCTTCCTTAGGCTCCAATCCATGATTGATAGCATTTTCAACCAATGTCTGTAAAATCATGGCAGGTACACTAATATGTTGAATGGATTCTGGAATATCTAAAACAAACTGAATACGATCACCAAACCGTATAGACTGTATCTTGAGATATCTTTCAATATGGGCAATCTCATCCTCTAATTTCACCATTTGATTAATGTTTTTTAATATATATCGTAATAATTCCGCCAAGGCGTAAACGATTTCCTGGGTCTTAGGTGCCTTCTCAATCAGAGCCAATCTACCCACTGTGTTCAATACATTAAATAGAAAATGAGGGTTGATTTGGGATTGCAGCGCTTTTATTTCTGTATCTTTTAACGCTCGCTCTAACTCGGCCCTAGCCTTTACCTGTTCCATAAGCTTCAAGTTTTTTGCATTCAATTCATCCTGCATTAAGTTCATCATGTCCTTCTCCACCATATAATTGGAGACCAAGAACATCATTCGCGCGGCACCGACAATTTTGTCATAAGAAGTCACAGGAATCTCATTATATGCTGCCATGATTTCTTCCTTGTCCTCCCACCCGGGCACCTGCCTTACGATTTGGTCTAATCGACTCAGCTCACCCTCTTCTATTTTAGCTTGTCCAGCCATAATAGACCCCATATATTGTCCATTTACTGTGATGGGGATGGCAAAGTCAACCAATCCTGTATGACAACGATAAATGTATGGTTCTTCTCGTCTTGCAGCCTCTAGCCCCCCATGGGCATCAGACTGATAACAGGCGTCCCTACATCTACCATTTTCACGTATGAGGCTACAAAACCTCGAAAACTTGCTGTACTTGGTGATAGGCTTACCCCTAAAATCTACGGTTACTGCTGCAATGCCTGTAGCTTCAGAAAATCTGTCTTGTATTTCCTGCAAAATCTCTACGTCAATGATATCCCTTAGATGCACTATCGCCATTATCACACCTCCTAAGAGATTCTAGAACCTTTGTCCATATTCTATCATATTAGCATTGTACCATAAATATTCTTGATAAAAAACAATCTCTTCATAATAAATTGTAAATTATTAAAATTTTCTGTTTATTTTATCAACTTCTTTTTACCTTGGAAATCTATCCATAGATATCTGAAAACTCGATGTGAATACTCTCTACACGGCTTTGCAAGGCCATTGGCTTCTGATGCTCCGAAGCCATGCCTCCCTTACTTCTTACAGGAAGGTCGATAAGAAACTCACTGCCTTGACCATACTGGCTTTTCAGTGTAATCCTTCCTCCATGGAGTTCCACCAAAGATTTAACGAGGGAAAGTCCTATACCACTACCCTCATGATTTCTTGTAAAGGATTTATCCACTTGCCTAAAACGTTCGAATACCAATTCCAATTTATCTGCATGAATACCTATCCCTGTGTCCTTTACAGAAATCAGGATACGATCTTCGCGATCGTAGACATTAACCATAATATCTCCTCCAGGTTTAGAAAACTTAATGGCATTGGAAAGGAGATTTAGCATAATTCGTTCAATCTTATCAGGGTCGCAAAGCATAATTCTTTCTTCAATTTCCGTATCAAACTGAAGGTGTATATTTTGCTGCTCCGTATATTCAGCCACCGACAAAGTTATTTCCTCAATAATGCTTACGATGTTATGATGCTCTTCTTCTAATTCTAGGAATCCTGCATCTACCTTGGTAATATCGATAAGATTGTTGACGAGCCTGAGTAAACGAAAGCAATTTTGCTTCACGATCTTCATTCTACGTATTGTGTAGAGGTCTTTATCGGACATTTCACTATTTCTTATATTCATCTCCAATAGCTGTACCGTTCCTAAAATTAGATTTAAAGGCGTTCTCAGCTCGTGGGAGAGATTGGCAAAAAACTCAGTCCTTAGCTTATCATGTTCCACTTCTTCCTTTAACTGCTGAATTCTCTCACTATCTTTTTTTCGTTTCGTAATATCTCGTCCTAGGATCACAATACCTTTGCGGCTGCCATCTTCCTTAAAGAGGGGGACTTTACATACATCAAAGATTTTTTCAGTCTTATCCTTTCCTGGAATCATTTCTTCTGCCCAGGATATACTTCCATTCTTCCATGCCAGTTCATCGGTTTTTTTGCAGGTAAGCAGGCCCCCCCTTGTAAATTCAGCTATTTCTGACAAATCTTCATCTCGTTTTCCTTTATATTCAATCCCCTCTAAACCAAAAACCTCTTGACAAGCATGATTTACCTCTATCCAATGTCCATCTCCATCCTTGAAACATACAAAATCAGGCATAGCATTGATTAGGTTTCTTAACTGCTCTTCACTTTCACGCAAAGCCTTTTTCGTTTCACGCAACTTCCTTATATTTCTTAATAGAATACTAATAATAATAGATAGGATTACTATAATGCCACCCACAAAGGCATAAGTAATATTCTTTGATATCGTATAAAGGGAAGAAGGGAGCCTTAAAATGACACTGCCCAATGGAAGTTCCTTGGTAGGAATGTTAAACCTTTTTAGCTCCTGGTAATCAAAGATATATCTACTGGGTGTATAGTGAATCACGGAGATATCTTTAGGTGCTTCACCCCCTAGTATCCTTAGTCCCAGCTGCCCTGCCTGGACGCCATGGTCATACCCATTGATCATCTGCCCTCCCAAAATACCATACTTCATCATGAACTCCCAAGCACTGTATACAGGCACTGTACTGTTTGCTTTAATCATTTGGGTACCCATCTCATAACTGATGTATTCCCCTTCCCTATCCTTCAATTGTCCAAGGAAGAAAATGATACTGTTCTTCTGTAAATTTCTGATCTCTTTAGACACGTCGGTGATATCGGTTTTGTCATTAATTATAAACTCAACCTTTTTTCGGTATTGGTGAGATAGGTTTGTGACCTCTTCCTTGAAAATCTTCCCCGTTGTCGTGTTGTCAAAAACAAAATAAATCTGATTTGTATCTGGTTGCAGGGTCAATGCCATATCCAAGGTTCCCTTGATGTCTGGATTTTCAGCAATCCCTGTCATATGGCTGCTGTCAGTGCGCATCTCATCTCGGAAATGATTTACTCCACAAAAAACAATGGGCACTTCGGGAAAAAGTCTATTCCCATAACTTTTTAAAAAGTGAAAAGCATCATTATCGCTGCAAAATATAATGTCGAATTTTTCTCCCTGGTATTTATGGGTATAGACATCATACAGCTTTTCAAAATACGCTTCCTCAGATACTCTCTTCGTATCCATATAATCCACAGATAAATTCACATTTTTTAGGCCAGCCTTAAGAACATCCTCCATTCCCTTTACGATATCATCACTCCATTGATATCCCTTGTGATAAGAGTTTAGAATCAATACATTCTTTTCAGTGTGTTCAGTAGCCCAAGCAGGTGTTCTTAATATATGTAAAATGATGATTAAAGCTAGAAGTGTAATGCCTTTTCTAAACTTCTGGTTTCCTAAGAACTTCATTCTATCACCTCTTCAATCACATCTTTTCTTCATACATTGAAACAAATCTGAAAGTTTCCTTTTTAGATTCGTCATCCAGTTGTTCAATTAGTGTTAAAATTCTGCATTATTCTTCATAATCCTTTGTCGACAAATAGCTACTTTTGTCTATTGATGTAACCTTTACAATAAAATCTTAAAAATTAATATAATTTTAAAGATTTTATCGCTTTTCCCCCAATATTGCCTTGTTAATCCAACCTTTGACGATTATGATTAACAAAAGATGTCATTTATGCTAAACTATAGTATCATAGGAATTGGTTTTTTGTTTTATGGCAATAATTTGTGGTATAAAGTACATAAGCGAATAAAAGGAGGATTACACATGATCAGTGAAAAACTAATGAATGAATTAAATGTACAAGTAAAGTATGAACTTTTCTCTTCTAATCTTTATCTATCTATGGCTGCCTACTGTGCCGATGAGGATCTAATGGGTTTTGCCAATTTCTTTAGAGTACAAGCAGAAGAGGAAAAATTTCACGCCATGAAGTTTTTTGATTATATTATCGAAATGAATGGCCGAGCTTTGGTTTCAGCCCTTGACGAGCCAAAAAGTGATTTCTCTTCTGTTTTAGATGCCTTCAAGTATGCCTATGAACATGAGCAGTTTGTAACCAAGAGAATTTATCTCCTTACTGATTTGGCCATGGATGAAAGAGAGCATGCTACCATCAGTTTTCTAAAATGGTTTGTTGATGAGCAAGTAGAAGAAGAGTCTACATTCAGTAGTTTGGTTAAAAAGCTTCAACGAATTGGTGACAATGCCAATGCCCTCTACATGTTAGATGCTGAATTGGCCCAAAGAGTCTTTACACCACCTGCAGCTACAGAATAATCTATAAAATCGCATGAAAAAACATGCGATTTTTTTTTTAGGTTTACTTCTTAAATTCCCTAGAATAGGATATAATATGCGTAAGCATATGTTTATATTATAAGCAAAAGTTGGTGATAGTTTTGACTGAAAGGGAAAAAGAAATATTAGGTCTAATCCGAAAAAATCCAATGATCTCTCAACAAAAACTGGCGGATCAGTTGGGGATCACCCGCTCTTCAGCGGCTGTTCATATCACAAACCTGATTAAGAAGGGCTTGATTGCTGGCAAAGGCTACGTACTAAAAGAATCTACCTATGTAGCTGTGGTAGGGGGATCAAATATTGACATCCAAGGCTTTGCACAAAGCCCCTTAATCCTCAAGGATTCTAATCCAGGCAATGTCCGTATTTCCCTTGGGGGTGTGGGAAGGAATATCGCGGAAAACTTAGTAAAGCTAGGTGTGGAGACAAAGCTTTTTTCGGCTGTTGGTGACGATGTTTATGGCAAAATGCTGCTAGCTGAATCTAGAATTTCAGGAGTTGATATGGACTATTGTCTTATGCTGCAAAATGCATCTACATCCACGTATCTTTCTATTCTAGATCACGATGGAGATATAGCTGTGGCAGTATCTCACATGGATATCTTGGAAAATTTCTCTATAGACTTTCTAAAAAACCATGCTCCTATCCTCAGCAATGCCCAATTGATTGTCCTAGACACCAATATCCCCCAAACATCCATTGAGTTCATGGTTTCCCATTTTAAAGACAGTCTGTTCTTTTTGGATACGGTATCTACCATCAAGGCCACCAAGGTGAAAGAACTGATTGGCGCTTTTCACACCATCAAGCCAAACAAGTATGAAGCGGAGGCTTTGTCTGGAATTTCCATTGGCTCAGCCCTAGATGCAGAAAAAGCCTGCTATTATTTCTTGAACAAAGGTGTTCAACAAGTTTTTATCAGTATGGGAAAGGATGGGATCTGCTATGGGAATCACCAGCATATCCGTTTCCTAACGGCGCCTGTAACTCCCGTAATAAACACTACAGGTGCAGGAGATGCCTTTATGGCAGCCCTCGTCTATGGATTTGTACATAAATACGCCCTAGATCAAAGTGCTCGTTTTGCCATGGCTGCTTCCATCTTGGCCTTGTCCCATGAAAACACCATCCATCCAATGATGTCTATCCACAACGTTCAAAATATAATGAAGGGGTTGAAATAATGTATCAACAATATATAGAAATACATCCTGAGGTCCAAGAGGCCCTTGCCGCTGGTAAGGCAGTGGTGGCCCTGGAATCCACCATCATCTCCCATGGTATGCCTTATCCTCAAAATATCGAAACGGCAAGACGTGTCGAAGGGATTGTGCGAGATCAGGGGGCAGTACCTGCCACTATTGGGATACTCAATGGTAAGTTAAAGGTGGGTCTAACCGCTGAAGAGCTGGAGTATATGGGCAGTGGAAAAGATATTCTGAAAGTCAGTCGAAGGGACTTACCTTTTGTTGTAGCAAAAAAACTAAATGGTGCCACCACAGTGGCTTCTACCATGATCATTGCTGCCTTAGCAGGCATTAAGGTATTCGTTACCGGCGGTATTGGCGGTGTCCATCGTAATGCCCAGGAAACCTTCGATATTTCTGCAGACTTAACAGAACTGGCCAACACCAATGTGGCTGTGGTTTGCGCTGGAGCCAAGTCCATTCTAGATATTGGTTTAACCCTGGAATACTTAGAAACCCATGGTGTTCCCGTGGTAGGCTATCAAACGGAAGAGTTTCCTGCCTTTTATACCCGCAAAAGTGGATTTCAGGCTGATTATCGAGTAGATTCTGCTGAGGAATTGGCAAGGGCGCTGAAGTCGAAGTGGGATCTAAGCCTAAAGGGTGGTATGGTCATTGGCAATCCAATTCCAGAAGCCTTTGAGATGGACTATGATGGGATTCACCATGCCATTGAAGCGGCCTTAAAAGAAGCCCAAGACACAGGAATCAAGGGTAAAGAAACAACCCCCTTCCTCCTTTCTAAAATAAAGGCTTTGACTAAGGGCAAAAGCTTAGAGTCCAATATTCAACTAGTCTATAACAATGCAAAGGTAGGTGCCCAATTGGCGGTGGAATTAGCGAAGCTGTAGGGTTATCTAGGAAAATCGGATAGATACTGATTGGTGATAGATAAAAGATGGGAAATAATAAAAAGATACTTCATAATCAGGGTACTCGTAGGGAACGTGCCCCTGTGCCGTTCCACCATGTTGTATCATCAAAATTGCGTGCAGATGGGTATCACTACTCCAATGATATCCTTGTCCTATAAGCGGAATGCCACAGGGGGCATTCCCTACCTGGGGTGATGAGTAAGCTGCTATCTAGGGTGCACGGGCGAACACTGTTCGCCCCTACAACCTTAACCTCAGCCTCAACCACCTGCCGATAGAAATTTCAATCGAAATTTCTCTACCATTTCCAGACACCTAGATTTCTCCCCACTGAAAACTACAAGGTTCACAGGTAATCTAAGTTTGCCAAAACAGCGGTCAGCCTCTCCTTGGACTTGAATCTCCCAATCTCCACCCTTATACAACCCTTCTCCACAGTCCTCTCCACCTAGGGTTCTAAGATATTCGTCAATATGCTCCCTGGGCATGCCGCTTTCAATGACTTCTTCCCACACTTCCACTCCCATCACCATCCTTTTACCAAATACATGATCCT
>CALECF010000078.1 GCA_937948705.1 uncultured Anaerosolibacter sp.
AGTGATCAAAATATGGTATATGAAAATCTATTTAGGATATTAAAAACTGGCGAAATTGCTGGCAACAAAACACCTGGCCTCATTGCAACGATTCCATCGAATGTTGGACTCGTTAGCCACACCCTTGAAGGGTATAAATTAACTTTGAATCTTTCCAAGGAGTTTGTCAGCGCCTATACTAACAGACCTGATCTTCAGAGAATGATGGTTGACTCCATCCTATACAGCTATACAAGTATCAATGGTGTAAGTCAGGTAAAGATTCTTTCCGACGGACAGCCAGTAGATAGCTTTGGTCGTATCAGTCTAGCTGATTATCTGAAAAAACCGTTGTTTATCAATCCCGAAGGGCAATAAATCTGAATAGAAGAAAGGAGGGCAGATATCTCTGTCCTCCTTTCTCTATGTATTTAATCAGTCAGCATAAAAAATTATGCTTCCCTGTTGACATAGGCAATGTTAATCCCTTTCATTGCAATATTGGTTTCCATCGCTTCATTTAACTCATCAAGACCAAAGCATTGGGTAATCAATTCCTCAATAGGAAGTCCTATCTCTTTGGCCCGATTAATAAATGCAATCGTTATAGGATATTCTTGTGGTGTGTATACCCATGATCCAACCACAGTGATTTCCTTGTTGCACAAGTCTAAATGGGGATTGATGGTGCAATCGCCGTTGTTTATAAAGAATCCTACTTCATAAAGACCGCCGTCCCTTCGGATATACTTCCATACTTCTGCTGAGGCTTGTGGTACACCTGCGCATTTGAAAGCAAAATCTACCCCTAAATCTGCAGTCAAACCCTTCACAAAATCTACCCTCTCGTCCAATGAGGTAAGCTCCTTGAAGATTTGTTGTCTTTGCCTTTTCTACCCCATGAACAGCTACAGCTGCCAGTTCAATCAGCATTCTTTGTTCCAGGCTCATTCCAGTTACCTTGAAGAAGGTTGATCCCTTGCGAATTACCATGTGTTAAGCAAACCATCCATTAAGATGGTATTTATCACTATCAGGAAACAGACCATAAACACCAAGTTTTTCACAAAGATTTGGCTTATCAGGATGGAGGGTACACAACTTACAGGTACCACAGACCAAGACGGAAGTAACAATTTTATCCCCGATAGTCACGGGATTTCCTATAGTGTCCTTTACAACGTTTTTTACCATAGCGATGATTTGTCCCGTCCCCTCATGTCCAAGGACAACAGGAATCAAATCGAAGGGATCACCCTTCCACTCATGGACAGCTGTACCGCAGACCCCATAGCCTTCCACCTTCACAAGAATATCGTCATCCTTTACTTCTATCTGTCTCGCCCCTGTTAGCACAGCCGTTTTGCCCTTTGATCCATTTTTCATTCCCCCATGAAAACTCTAATATCAATGGCTCCTTGAAAGGTACATCAGTATTCGTCCACCCTTCATCAATAATCTATGATTAGATTCCCATTATATATCCTATAGCCTTGATGTTTTTTTGTCATAAAGTGATAAAAAATTGACATACTGCCTACATTCCCCAGGCCCATTGACCTACCGTTTTAATTAAATATTTAAACTGTTCTTAACATTCCTAGGATTGATTTTCTTATGAAAATGAATAATAATGTATCTTGTAGAATACTAACAAAAATAGCGAAGGAGATGATTAGATTGTTAACTTTAGCAGAAACAAGGAGAATCTATGGCCGAAAAAAGTACGGACAATATTTCTGGTGTAATCAATATGTTATGAACAATCAAGAGGAAGAGGTGAAATTTTCTGAACCTTTGCGTATTATTATGCTTGATTTGTCCATTGGCGGCATCGGGGCCTTATTAGAAAAAAGATTTGAACCGGAGACAATACTTGCCTTAAATCTTTCCTTAGAGAATCCAGATGATGCTGTCATGGCAAAGGTTGTGTATTGTGAACCCTTAGGAGAAATGTATCGAATCGGAATGGAATTCCTAGATCTTAGTGAAGGGGCTATAGCTTATATTCATAGTTTGTCAGAGAAATAAGCATGATTGCTACACAGCTGTTTAACATTAAAAAAATATGACACAAAGATATTTGTGTCACGAAATAAGAATGTTAGAATCAGTTACCGCTTTCAAACAAAAGCTATTATAGATTATTATACATAATTTAGAACTTTATACCAACAAATCTATGTTAATTTTATGTGATATTAGGACAGATTTTCCTTAACCCGATCCATCATCTTGCGAATGGGGAGATCATAAGGACATTTGGGTTCACATAGCCCGCATTGAGCACAATCCTTTGCATTTATTGCTAAAGACTTATACCGCTCCTTTGCCCAATCCTTAAGGTCATATCTCAAATAATATCCCTCCAAAATAAATTGGGTCGGTATGTCTAACCCTTGAGGGCAAGGCCCACAATATCCGCATCTTCTACAAAAAGTTTCCCCTAATTCCATAGAAATCTTCTGTATCTGTTCTCTTTCAGTAAATGTAAGTATCACTTCTTGTTTGCCTACCGCTGCATTTTCTTCAATTTGATCCAGACTGTCCATCCCTGGAATTGCCGTTGTCACATTGGCATTGTCCATAATATATCGCAGAGCTAAGGTCCCCTGGTCTATGACACCACCTGCCATGGGCTTCATGACGATGACACCAATATTTGCTGCCTTGGCTTTCTCAAAAAGCTTAGCACCTTGATTTTCAACGATATTATAGGGAAACTGGACAGTAGAAAAATGTCCTGATGCGATAGCTTTCTCCAACATATGGACATCATGGGTTGTAAAGCCGATATGTCCTATTTTTCCTTCTTGCTGTGCCTCTAACAATGCCTGATAGGCTCCATTTTCTCCCATGACCTCATCATATTGCCCTTGGGTTCGAACGTTATGGAACTGATATAAATCGATATAGTCTGTCTGAAAGCTCTCCAAGCTGGTTATTACATCTGCCTTCATGGCATCATAGCTTCTTGCCATGGATTTCGTAGCAATGATCCACTTTTCCCGTTGGCCCCTCAAGCCATCACCAATGAGGCCTTCACTCACTGTATAGCCTTTCGCTGAATCAATAAAATTTATACCTAGCTGAGACGCCTTCTGAATCAATTGAATAGCCATATCCTGATCTACCCGCTGTAGGGGAATACCTCCAAAG
>CALECF010000079.1 GCA_937948705.1 uncultured Anaerosolibacter sp.
TTCGATGCATGTGGAATGACGAAGCAAAGTTTCCAAGTACCGCGGGCGTCATTGGACAGGATAAAGCCCGGGCAACATTCTTTGAGGATCATGGGCCAAAGCTAGTATATACTTTGTTTAATAGCTCCAAAGACCCTAAAAACCCAGCAGAGGAAGTAAGACTAGTATACCGTTTAAATAGGGAGATGACCTATAGTCCTTTTACAAATGTAGATGCAGTAACTGGTGAGAAGGTAGATTATAACGGAGAGATTATCAGAGGCAAGGAGAGTTCTTTCAAGGAGAGGGTCAAAGGGCATTGGGCAGAAAAGGAAATCAACATCCTTGCAAACCAAGGGATTATTGATATCAATCAATTTGACATGGACCGAGAAATTACCCTCCTAGAAGCGGTGAGGATGATGGTCAATGGAAAGGGATATGAGACCTATAGGCTTCGGGGGATGGAACCGTTAAAGTTTAGCATCTACAAACCAGAGGATAGTGAATATAAGTATCTTCAGATGGCGGTGCATTATGGAATCATGGAAAATAAGACCATGTCCTTCGATGGAGAAAGAAAGATTTCTCGAGAAGAAATGGCAGAATTGCTGATAAAGCTGCTTAGGTATGAAAAGTTGGCCAGAGCAAAGGGGATCTATACCCTGGCCTTCGATGATCAGGGAGAGGTAAGTCCAGAGCGGCTTGGAGCTGTGGCCCTTTGTACAGGGCTAGAAATCATGGGTGGCCGAGATGGAAAGATTAGGCCAAAGGACAGTGCCACCATGGTAGAGATGGCCGTAGCAGTATATAAAGCATTGGAAAATATCCAACCAGGCCGTTAGCCTTAGAAGCAACAAAAGAAGTGGAAAAGTTTCATTTTCCACTTCTTTTTCTGTCTAAACTGGCATACATATATATAGACGAGTTAGACTTGGACACTGGAAAAAACATAACATATTTTTGCATCCGATAAATATGATTATAGTAGGAAATTGAAGGTATAAAAGGAGGAAAAAGGAATGGCTGTAGAATTGATCAGAGATTTACTGAAGATAGACCAGTTGGTAGGAGAAGAGCATGCACAGGCCTTGGTGGAGGGTGATATTGTCGTTCCTGATGTAAAGCCTGATATATCAAGGATATTATCAGTGGATGGGATCGTGAATATAACTGGAAAAGAAGCAGTTCAAGACAAGATTATTGTGGATGGATCCGTTCAGTTTAAGATTTTGTACGCTTCTGATGTGGGAGACCAGCCTGTTTATGGAATGAATGCCAGTGCCAGCTTCAGTCAGAACATTGATATTGGCGGAACAACCCCTGATATGAGCTGCATGGTGACTGGAGACATTGAACATATTGACTTTAATATCGTCAATGAAAGAAAGGTAGCCGTCAAGATCGTTTTGAATCTATCAGGTAAGAGCTACGGGGTTTCTAAAATGGATATATTAAGGGAAATCCAAGGCGTATCTGATATTCAGCTCCTAAAGGATCGTGTACGCTATAGCGATATGGTAGGAAGCAATACATCGGACACCATTGTGAGAGAAAACTTTGAAATTGAAGACAATATGCCCGAGATGCGAGAAATACTACGGTGTGATGCCTATGCCGTAGAAAAGGAAACGAAGGTAACCGATGGCAAGGTGATTGTAGGGGGCTTAATTAAAACAAATACCCTCTATGTAGGTGAAGATGATCGAAATCCTCTATGCCTTGTAAAGCATGAGGTACCCTTTACTCATTTTGTAGAAATACCTGCTGCCATGGGTCATATGGATTGTAAAATAGGCCTAAGGTTAGATGAAGTTTATACCGATGTGAAGGAAAATATCGATGGAGATCGCAGGTTGTTTGAAATGGAGGCCATCGTCAAAGTCCATGCCACGGTCAGTGAGCTTGAAGAAAAAGAAATCATTGTGGATGCTTACTCTCCAAGCAAGGCCCTCAAACTAGATAAAAAAGTAATGGACTATAATCTGAATGTAGGCAGCAACGCCGCTAATGTAGTGATCAAGGAAATGTTAGAGGTGCCTGACCAATTACCAGAGGCCTTCAAGGTATTTAATGTAAATGTAAAACCTATGATGACAGACTATCGATTGATAGAGGATAAGAGTGTCATCGAAGGAATTATTGAGGCCAACGTCCTTTATCTTTCTCAGGATAAGGATCAGCCAATACATAGCTTCCGACAAGAAGTTCCATTTAGACATTTTATCGAAATCCCAGGTGTCGATGAGAACATGAAAGCAGACATTACCTTAAACGTGAATGACGTGGACTACAGCCTCATCAATCCAACCCAAGTTGAAATTAAGGTAAATGTAGGTGCCTCCTGTGTGGTCACCAAGAATGCCCATGTGGAACTGTTGGTCAATGCGGAAGACACTGGCGAAGTATTCGATATGAAGAACCGTCCAAGTATCACCATCTATTTTGTGCAGCCTGGAGATACACTGTGGAAAATTGCAAAGCGATATAATACCACAGTCAATGCGCTGGTAGAGGCCAATGAGATCCAAAATCCAAATCAGATCATGTCGGGAGACCGCCTGGTGATCCAAAAAACATTTGAATATAAGTTCTAATAAAAAAATCCGCATAAAGCGGATTTTTTTATTAGAACTTATATTTAGTGTTAAGATCGAGATTAAGGTTGAGTAGTCTGGGTGGTACTTATGGGGAAGCTTCGGAGAACTACTTTAGTCACTCAATCTCGATCTTAATCTCAATCTCAAAAAATCTCCCCTGATCTTCCATTTTCCTGTATAATATCTTTAGGGATATACATCAAATAGCAAATGGGTGTTACACTATACAAGACTGGACTTTGATGGGGTGAAATGTTTGAGTGAACTTAAAATACGTGGAAGAGCAAAAGTGAATCTGTCTTTGGATGTATTAAGAAGACGGGAAGATGGATATCATGAAGTAAGGATGATCATGCAGCAGGTAGATTTATATGATGAAATTACCTTGAGGGAAATGGAGGATGGCATTAAGTTGGAATGCAACTGTGGCTTCATTCCTGTAGATGAGGGGAATATCGCCTATCGTGCCGCCAAGTTGATCAAGGAGACATATCATATCAAAAAAGGCATCTACATATATATTGATAAGAATATTCCCGTGGCAGCGGGATTGGCTGGTGGAAGTACCAATGCGGCGGCGGTGCTCCTTGGACTCAATCGTCTTTGGAACCTAGGGGCAAGGAAGGAAGAATTGATGGCCCTTGGGTTAAAGTTGGGCGCAGATGTTCCCTTTTGCATTCTCGGGGGTGCGGCCTTGGCAGAAGGCATTGGGGAAAAGCTGACAGCTATCCAAGGGTTGGAGAATACCTGGGTGGTGTTGTGTAAACCGAATATTGGCGTATCTACTGCCGATGTGTATAAAGGTCTAGATATAAATAACATTCAGCAGCATCCTGATACAGAGAGGATAATGGACGCTCTGTGTAGAAAGGATATACAAGCTGTGGCTGGGAACCTTAGAAATGTTCTAGAACAGGTAACGGAGCAGATGCATCCCATCGTTCGAGATATCAAAAGAAGGATGCTGGAGTACAATGCCCTTGGCAGTATCATGAGCGGCAGCGGACCCACGGTATTTGGGCTATACAAAGACTACAATAAGGCAAAAAGTGCCTATGACAATCTGAATAAGGTCTATAAGCAAACCTATGTGGTGAAAACTTTTAGCGGGGTGGAAGGACTATGAGTATGAATGGATTAAGCGAATTAAGGCTTCAAAATTATCAGCCCCTCCGGGACGTAGTGTTTGAACATCTCAGAAATTCAATCTTGAATGGAGACTTAAAACCTGGGGAAAGATTGATGGAGGTTCAGCTGGCGGAGCAGCTAGGGGTAAGTCGCACCCCTGTGCGGGAGGCCATTCGAAAGCTGGAGTTGGAAGGCTTGGTTGCCATGGTGCCTAG
>CALECF010000080.1 GCA_937948705.1 uncultured Anaerosolibacter sp.
TAAGAGCATGTTTGATAAGAAAATATAAGATAAGGGTACAAAGGTTTCCTGAGAAGGAGGAGCAACATGTCAAAATCTATTGAGCAGTTGATTACTGTCTTAAAAAAGGAATATGACATCTATAGAGATTATGTAGATCTAGCGAAAAAGAAGAAAGAAATCATTATCACAGGAAATGTAAAGGAATTGGATCATATTACGAGCTTAGAACAGGATATGATTTTAAATATGGGCAAGATCGACAAAATCCGTGTAGCCATCATTGGCAATCTATTAAATGAACTACAGGTAAAGGAGATTGAAAATATTAGTGAACTGGTACCTTATCTGGAAGAGCAGGATAGAGACAAGGTGCTTGGGTTAAAGGATAAGCTAGAGAAGGTGCTGCAGGAGATCCAAGAATGCAATGAGTTAAATGGCAAGCTGATTCAACAGTCATTAGAGTATTTAGATTTCAACCTCAATCTGATGACCAGTGCCAATACCCAGGGTACTACCTACGGGAACCGTGCCGATGAGAAGAATGTGAAAAACAAACCAAATCTATTTGATGTAAAAATATAGGATCTGTTGAGTATGATGTAGTTTCTTCAACAAACAGCTATATGTATTTGTCATCCTGAGGGAAGCGAAGGATCTTTAATTTGACCCTTAATTGACATTTTCATACGTATGTTCATTGTAAAATCATGAAATATCAACATGGGATTTTAACAGAACGAAACTATAAGGTGGGATCAAGCCATGTCAACTTTTTTCGGATTTAATGTCGCCCGCTCGGGACTCTTCGCAAGTCAAAGGGCGCTAAATGTAACGAGCCATAACATCGCCAATGCCAATACACCAGGATACACCAGACAAAGACTAGAGCAGCAGGCATCCAAGCCCATGCTCTTGCCAAATGGAACGGGAATGCTGGGAACCGGCGTAGACACGATCCATATCAGAAATATACGAGATGAGTTTTTAGATTTCAAATATAGAAGTGAAAATAAGGCATTGGGTGAGTGGGACACAAGAGCAGATGTATTACAGAATCTACAAGCGATTATGAATGAACCTTCCACTTCTGGAATCCGTACCGTAATGGATCAGTTTTTTGCTTCATTGCAAGAGCTTAATACCAAGCCTGAAAACCTGACGGTAAGAGCCTTGGTTAGAGAACGAGGCATTGCTTTAGCGAAAACCATTAACCAAATGGGTTATCAGATGGAAAAAATGCAGAACGATCTGGACTTTAGTGTGAGTACAGTAGTGGGAGAAATCAATGGCTATGCAGCTCAAATTGCGGATTTAAATAAGCAAATCTATAACTATGAGCTAGACGGAAATAATGCAAATGACCTTCGAGATCAGAGAAATCTTCTTTTAGATAATTTGTCTCAATTAATTAATGTTGATGCTTTTGAAGACAACCAAGGAAGAATGCATGTATTGGTATCGGGGAAATCATTAGTATCCCATTACCGATATTCCGAGTTGGCTACAGCTCCTAGGACGGACAAAAATAATAACTCTGATTTGACTGGGCTTAGTGATGTTGTATGGAAGGATGGTTCTACCTTTACAATCCAAAGTGGAAAACTAAAGGGACTACTGGATGCACGAGACAATGCTGATGGAAGCACCAAAGGGGTTCCATATTATATGGAGCAATTGAATCTTTTCGCCAAAACTTTTGCAGCCCATGTGAATAGTGCTCATCGTGAAGGCTATGGGATAGATGGCAGTACAGGAAATGACTTTTTCCATATGGGAGAAAATCAGTTCCATGATGTTTCCTCCTATTTTGCAGGAAAAAGTGAAAAAGAAGTTCAAGATTTGATTAGAGATATAGAAAAAGGTGGTGCCAGTGGGTTGACTGCACTGGGAATCTCTACATCTCCAGCTTATAGTAATCTTTCAGTAGTTAAGATGGATGGAAAATACCTTATCACTCCGAAGATTACTGCAACGACCTTAAGAATCTCTGACAAAATAGATCTTGATCTTAATGCGATTGCCGCCAGTAGTACCTATGCAGGACTACCAGGAGATGGGAGCAATGCTCTAAATATAAACCTCTTAAAGAATAATGGAAAAATGTTTGATTGGGGCAAGCCAGAGGATTTTATGAAGTCTTTGATTTCCAACTTAGGCGTAGATACACAACAGGCCATACGATTTGCAAATAATCAGCACGTATTGATAGATCAGATTGAAAATAGACGACAGTCTGTTTCTGGAGTATCGCTGGATGAAGAGATGGCAGACATGGTAAAGTTCCAACATGCTTACAATGCTAATGCTAGAATGATTACTACCATTGACGAGATGATTGATATACTTATAAACCGTATGGGACTCGTAGGTAGATAAGCCTTTACATTAAAGGAGTTGAAACAATGCGTATAACGAATTCAATGATGGTGAGTACCATGATGCGAAATTTGAATAATAATTTAAATAGAATGGATAAAATACAGATGCAGATGGCTACAGGTAAAAGAATTCATAAACCGTCGGATGATCCTGTAGGCATGTCAAAGGTATTGACACTTACATCGGATATTGCAACAAGCGAACAATACAAGAAAAATGTTGATGAAGCTCTTGGTTGGTTAGAGACGACAGAAATTGCCGTTACTCAACTTAAGGATGTTGTCCATAGAGTCAAAGAACTGACTGTAAGGGCTGCAAACGGCACCTTTTCCCCAGCAGACAAGGAAGCAACACAGAAAGAAATCACACAGTTAAAAGAACAAATTATTTCCATTGGAAATACGAATTATGCAGGACGATACGTTTTTGGTGGTTATAATACAATGGTGAATCCCTTTACGATAGAAAAAGATCCGATTATTGGAGATAAGCTAAAATATAATGGGAAATATATCAGTCCCGGCGGCATTGTAGATGGTGCAATTCCTGATAACGATTTTATAAATTTTTTAGTAAGTGAATCCAGTAAGGAGCTAACGAAGTCACAAATGACAGATCCCATGAAAATAGAAATCGGCATGGGAGATATTGTTAGCGTAAATACAAGCGGTCATGAGTTGTTTCAGCAGGGATTTGGAGGCGTATTTGAAACCTTAACAAAGCTGGAAAAGCAGTTGGGCGGAGACAGTGACTATAAGCATGGTTTTGTAGATATGAAATCGAAAGTTGAAATTGATGCAACTATACCAATAGATGTAGATAACAGTCTGGGGAATACGATCTTTAAGATACAAATGAAGGATGATATTTATGATATTAAGCTTCCACAGAAAAACCCATTAACTTTAGACGATTTAAAGAATGCCGTTGATTCTATAGAATATCTGAGGAAGAATGGCTTAAGCTTTGATTACGATGCAGGAAAACTTGTTGTGACCGCAGATGAGAAATTTACAATACTGGATACGAATTTAAGTACATCCACATTTCCCATAAGTGCAAATAATGCGCTAGCCCCTATGATTGTAGGAGATAGAATGAGCGGTCAAATGACTGTTGGAGCACCCCCCAATAACGAGATGACTTTAACCATTGGAGGTGTAGCCACAACCATTTCATTAGTGCCAGGAACTACTTATGATGCAAGAACAGCGCAGGGAAAGACACAGTTGTTAAGGGATATTACAGCACAGATACCTCAAACCGTGCCGAGCTTAACCAAGGACGCAAGGGTCATATTTACAGAAGATAACCGCTTGCAATTTGTGGGAAAAAATGGGACCGCAGATAATGATTTGGAAATCACTGGACCTCTAGCCACACTACTAGGCGTGACTCTTCCAGCAGTGTCGGCTTACGCAGTTATCAAATCAGAAGACCTGGATATGGATTCTCTAACGGTGTATATGGATAAAAATATGGATAACCTGCTGGCAAAAATCTCTGAGATTGGTGCAAAGGTAAATCGTCTCGAGTTAGATCAAAATAGGATAGATGATAATATTATTAATTACAACAAACTATTGTCAAAGACTGAAGATGCAGATATGGCAGAAGTAATCATGAAATTTAAGATTGAAGAAAATATATATCGATCTTCTCTGTCTACAGGAGCAAAAATAATCCAACCAACATTAATTGATTTTCTTCGATAAGATAAAAAACAAGCGGGGGTGGAATGCATGGATTTGCGTATTACCACAACAACAGCAATACTCGATATCCATAGAACTCCAGGAAAATTAGAAATCCAACAACCGAAGGCGGATATGGAAATGGATATCCAGGAACCTAGGTTGCAAATTCATACGGAACATGGACAGGTTATAATTGACCAAAGCCAATGCTTTGCCGAATCTGGACTCAAAAACCCCTTTGATTTGACAAGAGATTTTGCTGCTTTTTCACGAAATAAGCTTTTGCAGACAATAGAAAAAATTACGAGACAGGGAAATGAATTGTCTTCTATTCATAACCGATATGATCCCATTCCTATGCAGGCTGAAGAAAACGCATACATTTGGGATCAGGTAGAATTTAACATAGAGACCATGCCCAAAAGCAGACCAGAGATCAATTTTAAAGGTGGAACGGTAAATATAGAAGTAGTCGAAGGAAAAGTTAATCTATCGGTTCGTATAAACAAGCCGATCATTAATTTTACTTATGGAAAGATAGACCACTATCTAAAACAGAAGAACAGTATTCAGGTTGAATATGTAGGAAAGAATCTAAATAAGTCTGTATAGGGGAGAATTCATTCTCCTCTTTTTTGAAGAAATCATTATTAACTTGCTTATATAGATAAGATTATTATGCTTAGTAGAAATATAGGTCATTATGAAAGGGGTTTTACAGATGTTGTTGAATACCAGACACTTTGGGGAGATTGAAATTGATGAAAATAGTATTATCCAGTTTGATGAAGGATTATTAGGCTTTGAGCACATCAAACAGTACATTATCGTAGAGAATCCGGATCCTGAGCTGCCCTTCCATTGGCTTCAAGCGGTGGATGAACCCTGGCTTGCCTTTGTGGTCACAAGTCCTTTTTTATTTAAACCAGATTATGCATTCGATATTCCGGATCAAACGACACAGCAGCTGGAGATTGAAGAAAGTGAAGATGCAACAGTCTATTCTATTGCAGTAGTGCCTGAAGACATAAAAAAAATGACAATCAATCTAAGCGGTCCTATCCTGATTAATAGGGTGAAGAAAAAAGGAAGACAGGTGGTTATCGACTCGAGTGAATATCCTACGAAGTTTTTCGTTTTTCAACAGGTATAGGGGTAGGAGGAAAAGATATGTTAGTATTAACACGAAAAAATGATGAAAGTATTATAATAGATGGTCGTATTGAAGTCAAGATCTTAGGTATTGAAGATGGAAAGGTAAAGTTGGGCATATCTGCACCCAAAGAGGTTGTGATACATCGGAAGGAAGTGTATCTGGATATACAGTCGGTAAATAAAGAAGCTTCAGAGAGTAACCTAACATTAGATAATTTGAGAAATCTATTTAAAAAATAAAAAA
>CALECF010000081.1 GCA_937948705.1 uncultured Anaerosolibacter sp.
ATATAGTAACATGGAATTCGGATGAACCTAATATCAATAAGTTGAAGAGAAGTGGAGGGGATTTTCATGATAAAAGACAATTCTAGATATGGAAAACAGGGTAGCCGAAAGCTCAGTGAACCAGAGCCTTTTGCTGACCCTAGAAAAATTAAACAAGATCAAGAAAAACATCATCTGGTTAAATACATCGTTGATTTACTGGAGCCGGTCAGTATTATGACAGACCAGGTGTACTCCAGCTATCAGATTCGAAGCTGTTTTCCTAAATTCAGCGTCAGTATGCCAAAGTCTGGTGATTTGTTTCATTTCGTCAATATAACTTTTCAAGAGGGAAAATTAGTGGAGGAGAGCTTGAAAATCATATCACTAGGTCCAAAACGTCCTGGGCATTCTCGAGTACAATTTGAAATTCGAATACCCTATCAACTGATGGTTCGTGATAAAATCAGTGGTGAACTGTTACATTTAAATGGACATCTGCCGGAAATCAAAAAAGATACGGTAATGTATATCCCAGAGGCAAGACATGAATTCAATTATAGAATTGTTTCAGAGACCCGAACAGAGCTCCTACATTTCCCCGAATTCGAGGGAGATAAAATGGTGATTCCTATAGGGATATTTATGATAATCAGTGTTATTGGAAGAGTACAGCTACAGGTACCTTCATACAAATCATTTCAGGAGCCTGTCCTTGGAGAACCCTATGAAGCAATAGAATTGGAATTACGTGAGGAATTTGAAAAAAGAATTTTCCCCGAGGATTTTTTTCCACCAGCCATAGAGGACAACGATTTAGATTCATTGAAATCCACAATAAAGTGAATCACCCTGCGGTGATTCTTTTTTGTGCCACATAAAGAGGAAATGAATACTGTATAGTAATAAGCTTCTAACTAGTACCTATCCCTTAATTCCAAAGAGCGGTAAAAGGGAGGATCCTATGAAAGTATTATTCTATACAAGAAAAGATTTGCAAGAAAACCCTGCTGGAGATACAACGATCATTCAAGCCTTAAAAGAATATCTCCGTAAGCTTGACACGAGGGTAGACCTATGTACTGATCACAGAGTAAATCCGAGCACATATGATGTGATTTATCTTTTTAATGTATCTCGAGCTACTGAATTATATAATTTTATAAAGCTTGTACCCTTAGAAAACAAAGTACTGGTCCTGACACCCATCTATTGGGACCTTAGCAAGTATTTAAAAGAAACCGGTCAAAATGTAAAAATGGGTGCCTGGATTAAGGGCGAAAGAAAACGACAGTATGTTTTTGATCATGTCGACTTATCGATTCCCCACTGTACAGGAGAAGCTAATCTTATAAAACAAAACTTTCATTATAACAAGCTTTATGAAATCATACCCTATGGCACAAGACCTATACACAAAGAATCGCCAACCTCTATAAAAATGCTCATGTCCATGTACTGTCAAGTTGGTTAGAATATCCAGGTTTGGCAAACCTAGAAGCTGGCGTAGCAGGTTGTAATATCGTATCAACTGAGATTGGTTCTGTTATAGAAATCTTTAAAGATATGATCTTTTACTGTCACCGGGGTAGCCTTGAAAGAATCCGCACAAGCATACTAAAAGCCTTAGAAACACCAAAAACTGATTTGTTGAAGAACTATATTCTAGAACACTATACATGGGAAAATTATGCGATGAAGATTCAAACCCAATATAAGCAGCTTTTACAACTTAAGAAAGATCAACATAGCTTAAAGTGATAGTCAACTGTCACTTTCTTTTTATAGTATTTGAACGATGCAACTTTTTCAATAGTGCCATGATTGTTGTATTAGGGGCCAACAGTGGTCGTCCACTAATGATTTTCTATTCACAGAATCAGGCCTGTCTGCATAATTTGAATTGAAAGTGAAGTATAAAGACGCAGAACATTAAGGAGGAGATTTTAATGAAAGTGGTGATTCTATGTGGAGGAAAAGGTTCGAGGATGAGAGGTGGAATCGAAGATCTTCCGAAACCACTTGAATCAATAGGTGAAAAGCCTATTCTTTGGCATATTATGAAGCTTTATCAACACTATGGATTCAATGATTTTCTATTGTTGCTAGGTTATAAGGGTGAAAAAATCAAAGAATACTTTGTGGACTATCCATGGAAGAGTCATGATTTTATATTAAATATGGACAGTCCAGAAGGTGGTATTCAAATGTTGCAAAATCCAGAAAATTGGAAGATTACTTTTATAGATACAGGTGTAAACACGATGACCGGTGCCAGAATTAAACGTGCCCAGAAATACATTGGGGATGAATCCTTTATGCTAACCTATGGAGATGGTTTAGCTGATATAGATCTACATGCATTACTCGCTTTTCACAAGGAAAAAGGAAAAGTGGGGACCGTTACAGGAATACAGAAAAAAAGTCAGTACGGCACCTTAAGGATTGAAGAAGATGTGGCACAATCTTTTCGAGAAAAGCAACAAACCGAAGGAACAATCAATGGTGGTTTTTTTGTATTTAATCAAGAAATCTTCAGTTACCTTACGGAGGACGAAAGCTGTATTCTTGAGCAAGAGCCTATGCAAAACCTAGTTGCTGATCGACAATTAGCCGTATATGATCATCAAGGTCTTTGGATTGCTATAGATACCTATAAAGACCTCCAAGAAGCCAATCAGATATGGCATCAACAGAAAAACTCATGGAAGGTGTGGCAGGATGATAAATAAAGATTACTGGATAAATAAAAACGTGCTTGTAACCGGTTGTACCGGATTTTTGGGTAGTTATTTGGTTCGAGAATTGTTACTAAATGGAGCCAATATAACAGGCTAGTCAGGGATTTGGTTACAGATTCAAAACTATTTGCGGAGGACTATGATAAAAGAATCAATATGGTCAGGGGTTCCATCGAGGATCTACAGCTGCTAGAACGTGTAATAGGTGAATACGAAATAGAAACAGTCTTTCATATTGCTGCCCAGGCTATTGTTGGTATTGCCAATAGAAACCCTATTTCAACCTTTAAAGCGAATATTGAGGGAACTTGGAACGTACTAGAAGCCTGCCGAAGAAGTCCCACTATCAAGCAAATCATTGTAGCATCTAGTGACAAAGCTTATGGAGATCAAGAAAAGCTCCCCTACGATGAAAGCATGCCCCTACAAGGCAAACATCCCTATGATGTATCAAAGAGCTGTACAGACTTACTAGCACAAGCATATCATCAAACCTATAATCTACCCGTTTGTATAACGAGATGTGGTAATTTGTACGACGGAGGGGGAGACTTAAATTTTAACAGAATTATTCCGCATACAATCCAATCCATTGTCCATGGAAAGCCCCCAGAAATTCGAAGCGATGGCACATTTATTCGAGATTACTTCTACGTTGAAGATGCAGTGCTTGCGTACTTGCTATTAGTAGAGAAAATGGAAGAAGGCCATATCTACGGTGAAGCCTTTAACTTTAGCAATGAAATTCAGTTAACCGTCTTAGAACTTGTTAATAGAATTCTAGAATTAATGAACAGTGACCTACAGCCAGTTATATTGAATCAAAGTCAACACGAAATCAAGCATCAGTATCTTTCCGCAGCAAAGGCAAGAGATCTCTTGATTTGGAAGCCTAAATACAGTGTAGAAGAAGGTTTAAAGAAAACCATCGATTGGTATACAGACTTTTTTAAAAATTAGTTTACATTAAAGTAAGTTTTTTATATTTTGCCATTTTATCGTGAGTTTTTGTATGAAAAAACAAGGACAACATAATACTACATCAGCGCCCAAAACAATAGGCAGGCCTTATGTCTGCCTATTGTTTTTGCATAAAAAAATCATTACATTGAATGTTGACAAAATTAGTTGGGTATAATATACTTAAAATGAATTTAGAGTAGATTACTTGGGATTCGAAGGGAGTGATGAAATGAGGTTATCGACGAAGGGTAGATATGGCGTAAAGGCAATGTTTGACTTGTCTTTAAGTTATGGAGAAGGGCCGATCGCTTTAAATAGTATCGCAGAGCGACAAGATATATCTGTGCATTATTTAGAACAGCTCTTTGCCAGCTTAAGAAAAGCAGGGCTTGTAAAAAGTGTTCGTGGGGCACAGGGCGGTTATACCCTAGCGGCAAGACCACAAGATATCACAGTTGGAGATATTATTAGAACCCTTGAGGGACCACTAGCTCCCGCGGAATGTGTTATAAATGATGATAGCAATGAATGTTCTCGCGCAGATTGTTGTGTTACGAGAATGATTTGGGAAAAAATACGAGATAGTATCAATGAAGTTGTTGATTCTATTACCTTGCAAAATATGATTGATGATTATAAACGAATCAATAATAAAGATACCTACATGTATTATATATAAACTTTTTGGGAGATGATTGCATGAAGAAAAGAATTTATTTAGACTATTCCGCAACAACGCCTATGAAGCAGGAAGTGCTTGAAGAAATGCTACCTTACTTTACAGAAAAGTTTGGTAATCCATCGAGTATTCATTCTTTCGGTAGAGAAGCGAAACAAGCTATCGATGTGTCAAGAGAACGTCTGGCAAAGGCAATTGGTGCTAAAGCCGATGAAATATTTTTCACGGGCGGCGGTTCCGAAGCAGATAACTGGGCTATCAAAGGGGTTGCCTATGCAAATCGAGATAAAGGCAATCACATTATTACGACCAAGATCGAACATCATGCTGTACTTCATACCTGTGAGTATCTAGAAAAGAATGGTTTTGAAGTTACCTATTTGGATGTAGATGCTTTCGGACAAATTAAAATCGATGATTTAAAAAATGCAATTACGGATCAAACCATTCTAATCACAATTATGTTTGCCAATAACGAAATTGGTACAATACAGCCAATACAGGAAATTGGACAAATCGCAAAGGAAAGAAAAATTATTTTCCATGTAGATGCAGTGCAGGCCTTTGGTAACGTAAAAATTGATATAAATGATTTAAATATAGATATGATGGCTTTGTCTGCTCATAAGGTGTATGGTCCTAAGGGAATCGGAGCCCTTTATATCCGAAAAGGTGTTAAGATTCACTCCTTGATTCATGGTGGCGCACAAGAGAGAAGAAGAAGAGCAGGTACTGAGAATCTACCGGGAATTGTCGGATTTGGAAAAGCCGCATCTCTTGCAGCTGAAAATCTTGAGGTACATATTGAACACGTAAAAACCTTAAGAGATAAGCTAATGAAGGGAATTACGGAAAAATTTGACTATGTGCACTTAAATGGACATCCGGAATATCGACTCCCTGG
>CALECF010000082.1 GCA_937948705.1 uncultured Anaerosolibacter sp.
CCCCTTTGTATCCTTGATTTAATACCCACACTACTATTAAATCAGATTATTTTAAATTTTACAAATACTTTTTCTAATATTTAGGAAATTCTACCTTTGATAGGCATGCAGCACAATAAAAAAGCGAGCGGACGTCTCCACTCGCTTTTTATAGTTTATTATTGAGCCATTTTTTTATAGTTTTCGTACTTTTCTTTTGCTTCTGCCTCTGCCTTAGCGAACAGTTCTTCTGCAATCTCTGGGAACTGGTTCATTAATGTAGTATATCTTACTTGGCCGTTTAGGAAGTCTTGGAAGCTTGCTGTAGGTTCCTTAGAGTCCATTACAAATGGATTCTTGCCTTCTTCCTTTAACATTGGGTTGTATCTGTATAAATGCCAGTATCCAGCTTCAACTGCTTGCTTGGAGTTAGCTTGAGTACGTCCCATACCTTCCTTAATACCGTGGGCAATACATGGAGCATAAGCAATGATTAGAGATGGTCCATCATACTTCTCTGCTTCAATAAGAGCCTTTAAGAATTGGTTTTTGTCAGCACCCATTGCAACCTGCGTTACATATACATAGCCATATGTTGCCGCGATCATACCAAGATCCTTCTTCTTCACCTTCTTACCAGATGCAGCGAATTGTGCTACAGCAGCAGTCGGTGTAGATTTAGATGACTGACCACCTGTGTTAGAGTAAACCTCTGTATCAAATACAAGGACATTTACATTTTCGCCAGATGCCAATACGTGGTCAAGTCCGCCGTAACCGATATCTAACGCCCAACCATCTCCACCAATAATCCATACAGATCTCTTGATGAGGTAGTCCTTCTTCTCATTGATTTCAGCAAGAATTTCTTTCGCCCTTGCATCTTCGATGTTGTTTGCTTCAAGGATTGGAAGAATATTTGCAGTGGCTGCCTTAGAAGCATCCGCATCTTCTTTTCCAGCCAACCATGCTTCAAATACTTCTTTTGCCTCTGTAGGGATATTTAATGTTGCGATCTCTTTCATGAGTGCTTCTAATCTATTTCTCATTTGCTTAACAGCAAGGGCCATACCATAGCCATACTCTGCGTTGTCCTCGAATAATGAGTTCGCCCAAGCTGGACCTTTGCCTTCTTGATTCTTACAGTATGGTGTTGCCGGCGCTGAAGCTCCCCAGATAGATGAACATCCAGTAGCATTGGCAATCATCATTCTATCACCGTATAACTGTGTAATTACTTTTGCATATGGTGTTTCACCACATCCTGCACATGCACCAGAGAACTCAAGAAGTGGTTGTGCGAACTGGCTACCTTTTAGTGTTGTCAACGGCATTAAATCATCTTTGATCTTGACAGTCGTAGAGTAATTCCAGTTTGGAACCTCAACGTCAACCTGTGTTTCGATTGGCTTCATCACCAATGCACTTTCCTTTGCAGGACAGATATCTGCACAGTTTCCACATCCTGTACAATCTAATGTACTTACCTGCATACGATACTGAAGACCTTCGAAGCCCTTACCCATTGCCTTTAATGTCTTAAAGCCTTCAGGTGCATTCTTCATTTCTTCCTCATTTACAAGGATTGGTCTGATGGCTGCATGTGGACAGACAAATGAACATTGGTTACACTGAATACACTTATCTATCTGCCATTCTGGCACGTTTACTGCAATACCACGCTTCTCATATGCGGAAGTTCCCATTGGGAAGTGACCATCTTCTCTTCCAACGAAAGTACTTACAGGCAGAGCGTCTCCCTCTTGTCTGTTCATTGGGATCAATACATTTTTGATGAAATCTGGTGCTTCGATTGTAGCCGCCGCTTCATCTTCAACTACATTTGCCCATGAAGCAGGTATATCGATCTTCACCAATGCTTCGATACCTTTATCTACTGCTGCTTGGTTCATATCTACGATACTATCGCCTTTTCTTCCATAAGACTTCACTACAGCATCCTTTAGATATGCCACAGCTTCTTCTAGTGGAATAACGTCTGCTAACTTGAAGAATGCAGATTGCATGATCATGTTTGTTCTATTTCCTAAGCCGATCTCATCAGCGATATCTGTTGCATTGATAGTATAGAAGCTGATATTCTTCTCAGCAATATATCTCTTCATGCTTGTTGGTAGCTTCTCCTCTAACTCTGCAGGCGTCCACTTGCAGTTTAATAGGAATGTACCGCCATCTTTTAATCCTTTTAATAAATCATATTGATTTACATAAGCTTGATTGGAGCAGGAGATAAAATCTGCCTCATCAATCAGATATGTGGATTTGATTGGTTGCTTACCAAATCTTAAGTGAGAAATTGTAACCCCACCAGACTTTTTAGAGTCATAGGAGAAATACCCTTGTGCATAAAGGTCTGTTTCGTCACCAATGATCTTAATGGCATCTTTGTTTGCTCCTACTGTACCATCAGAACCTAATCCCCAGAACTTACATCTTCTTACGCCAGCTGGGCTAGTCTTCACCACTTCTTTGATTTCAAGATGTGTGTTTGTTACATCATCAATGATACCCAATGTGAAGGCATTCTTAGGTGCATCTAACTTTAGGTTATCATATACAGCTTTGATTTGTGAAGGCGTTACATCTTTTGAACCTAATCCATAACGTCCGCCTACGATCAATGGTGCATTTTCCATGTTGTAGAACATAGAACGTATATCTAGGTATAATGGCTCACCAATGGATCCTGGCTCTTTACATCTATCTAATACAGCGATCTTCTTCACTGTTTTTGGCAATACATCAAAGAAATACTTTGGAGCGAATGGTCTATATAAACGAACCTTTAATAAACCTATTTTCTCTCCTTTTGCTAAAAGATACTCTACAACTTCTTCAGCCGCTTCAGTAGCAGAGCCCATTGCAACGATTATATTCTCAGCATCTGGTGCTCCTACGTAGTTGAAAGGCTTGTAGTCTCTACCTGTGATCTTACTGATTTCCGCCATATAATCTGCAACCATATCTGGTATAGCATCATAGAATTTATTGGATGCTTCCTTTGCTTGGAAGAAAATATCTGGGTTTTGTGCAGTACCCCTTGTTACAGGGTTGTTCGGGTTTAACGCATTGTCTCTATAAGATTGGAGGGCATCATAGTCAACCAACTTTGCAAAATCTGCATAATCGATAACTTCAATTTTTTGTACTTCATGGGAAGTTCTAAATCCATCGAAGAAGTGTAGGAATGGCACTCTTGATTTGATTGCCGTTAAATGAGCAACACCTGCAAGGTCCATGACTTCCTGTACACTACCAGAAGCTAATAATGCAAAACCAGTTTGTCTTGTTGCCATTACATCAGAATGGTCTCCGAAGATGGAAAGCGCATGTCCGGCTAGGGCACGGGCACTTACATGGAATACACCTGGTAATAATTCTCCAGCAATTTTGTACATGTTTGGAATCATTAAAAGTAGTCCCTGAGATGCTGTAAAAGTAGTGGTTAATGCACCAGCTGCCAATGAACCGTGTACGGCCCCTGCTGCGCCTGCCTCAGATTGCATTTCAGTTACTTGTACTTCTTGTCCAAAAATGTTCTTTTGCCCATGGGCAGCCCACTCATCTACATATTGTGCCATGTTTGATGAAGGTGTGATTGGATAGATTGCCGCTACATCTGTAAACGCGTACGACACATATGCGGCAGCGGTGTTGCCATCCATGGTTTTCATTTTCTTTGCCATTTTGTATCCTCCTTTAAATAAAAAAATAGATGTTTTTGTCTTCAATATGAATGCATAGAAATATCCTTCTTTTGCTTCCCTTATGAATGATCGACAAAAGTCTTCTTCAAAGGAAAACCTTTTCAACATGTTGCCAACATATTGAAAAATCAGATAATTTTTTATGGAGTTCTGTTGTAGTACAGGCCCCCAACTTTCATTCTGTATTAGTACAGATAAATAAATCCGCTGTAACAGTATGTATATATTGCATAGTTTTTGGGTATACTATGTTGCTACAGCTTTCAAAACTAAGTATAACAGAAGGCAAAATAGGTGTCAACCTAATACTGTATACAATCATACACTGTCTGTACCTTGATTTTTAGCAATTTGAGTAAACTTTCGCCTCTGCATGACAGTCTGTATAAATTCTCCTGCAAACTGAATATTTCCATAATATGAATATGCAATAAAAAACCTCGTTTTGACATAATAATCATGCGCAAACGAGGTTTTCTTTCCTTCAAAAATGATGCTTTTTGTTTGCAAACTTCATTTTTAAAAATGATATTTCCACCCTACAATAGGTACTGAAGTCCCAGCATTAAGAGTACACCTGGTACCCCTAGCAATCCAGCCACCAACGCTGTTATGGGGTTAATGGCGATGCCAAAACCAAAGAATCCACCAATCAAGTTCAGCACAAACAATAAAATGCCGCCGATAATCCCATTGTATACCAGCTTAATAATGATTTTAATCGGTACCAGCAATATATATCCAGCAATGTAAAGCAGAATCAATCCAAAGGCATAAGCCAATATGATATTCAGTTCAATTCCCATTCCCATACACTGTCACTCCCAATTATATAAATTCAATTTTTCCCTATACTCATTATATAGGCTTTGTACCAAGAATATAACTATTTTGTTTGACTTTCAAAAACAAAAAACAGACTCTTTGAAGGAAGCTTCTTCTTGAGCCTGCTTGGCAAACCTATTAAAAAATAATTGCTATATTCTATTGAACATTCCCTCTTACGCCCATTTCTCTGGCCAGCTTCATGAGGTATGTATACCTTGTCCTGGACGCTTCTACTCTATAAATTGCATAGTCAATGAGATCTGGATCCGTCACCGTTTGGAAATAAGATTCGGCATTTCTCCAATCTTCATGGGCCTGGCGAATATTCTCTAGCATTTTATCCTCTTCTGTGCGCATGTCTTCTCCCACAATAACTCTTGCATAGAAATTACTTAGCATATCCTTGAAGTTGTTTTCTGCTTTTCCACTTCGCCTCCCAAAGTTTGTTAAACCATTCATCCGTAATCCCCCTCAATCATACTTTGTATCTGTAGCTTAACCCCATTGTTGTTAATTTATACATAAATATCTCCAAGTATAGGCCCTGCGGTAAATATTTTTTAAAAGAATAACCTGCCTAAAATGGGCAGGTTATTTTCTATTATAATAGTTCTGCTGCTAGTTGGGCTAATGCTGAGCGCTCTACTTTTTTAAATGTCACATGCCCTGCAATACTCACATCCTTGAACTTATTCACCACATAGGTTAAACCATTACATTGGGAATCCAAATAAGGATGGTCAATTTGCTCTGTATCTCCCATCAAAATGATCTTGCTTCCTTCTCCCACCCTTGTCACAATGGTTTTTACTTCATGCTTTGTTAGGTTCTGGGCTTCATCGATGATGATGAATTGATTTGGAATACTTCTTCCTCTAATATATGTCATGGCTTCAATCTCAATGTTCTTTAATCCGATCAAAGTGTTTTTGATATCTGTGATATGCTTTGCATCTAATAAAAACTCAAGATTGTCATAGATGGGCTGCACCCAAGGTCTGAGCTTTTCATCCTTGTCTCCGGGCAAAAACCCGATGTCCCTTCCAACGGGGATTACAGGCTTTGTGATCAATAACTTTTTATATAATTGCTCATCCTGAACCTTTACCAAACCTGCCACCAAAGACAGCAATGTTTTTCCCGTGCCTGCCCTTCCTGTAAGCGTAACCAGCCGAATACTATCATCTAGCAATAGCTCCAGAGCCATTCTTTGTTCTGCATTTCTTCCTTTAATGCCCCAGTAAGACTCCTCCCCTTTTCTTAGGGGATGAAATTTTTCCATGGCAGCATCGTACCTTAAAATTGCAGATTTAGAACTTCCATAACTATCTTTTAGAATGATGAACTGATGAGGATGTATCTGATAATGTTCTGTAATTTCTTCAAGTTCCCCTCCATTTACGACGCCCAATCGATACACGCGATCGATAACATCGGGGTCCACATCGATATTCAGATGACCTTGATACTCCTCTTCAGTATATTCGATTTTATCATGTAGATAATCTTGAGACATAATGTCCAGACTATCTGCTTTAATCCTCATAATAGCATCCTTACTCACGAGAACTACCTGTTTTTGATCTCCCTTTGCACCTTCTTCCTTATGAAGATTCAATGCCACCGCTAAGATTCTGTTGTCGTTATTTATCTCATGGAAATATTCTCGAAACCCACTTAAACTCTTATGATTGATTTCTACCCAGAGCATACCTCCATTAGGCAATTCAATTCCTTTACAAAGACTACCTAATTCAGTGAGACGATCTAGCTCCCGAGCTACCTCCCTGGCATTTCTACCCACCATATCTTGATGGTTTTTCTTCCCATCAATCTCCTCTATTACAACTGCAGGAATAACCACATCATTGTCTCCAAAAGCGTAAAGACTTCTCGGGTCATGTAGCAAGACACTGGTATCCAGTACAAACATTTTGTGCATAGAGCCCTCAATCCGGGGATCGAGGTCTTCACCGTCCTTTCCTTTTATCAAGTTATTTTCCTGCTTATTGTCATTATATGCACGGAGCATGGACGAGGGGATTCATGAATGCTATCATTTGCGCTAAATATGTTAATTCTTCCTTCCCTATTCCTTTTCCTCATACAATGAACATGGTTTTGCATTCAATGGGTTATTAAATTTTATGAGGCATGACAGAAATTCAGAACACCCCCTCGCCTTATACCATCCAACCGCTGTCCTTGTCAACAGGATACCGTGGTACGGAAAAGCACCTTCAATCATGCTGAGATACTGTTTTTCTACAATAAAAAAGATCATTGTTAGAAAAAACTAATTCTTTCTAACAACGATCTTTACAAACAAATGATCATCCTTGACTCTGGAAAATAATCTTATTCCTACCCGTCCTCTTCGCTTCATACAATGCATTGTCTGCATTTTCCATGATTTTATTTAAATCCTTCACATTTTCAGGATAAGTGGAAATACCAATGGATATAGTAATCTTTATAGCTGTCCCATCAGACAATGTGAAAGGGTGGGCCTCAACAATTCTTCGAATACGCTCTGCCGTTTCATATGCTTGGGTTGCAGAACAATCTTGTAGTACTATAGAAAACTCTTCTCCGCCATTTCGCGAAACCATATCACAGGATCTGCATGCCTGAGACAAAATCTTTCCTAATTCTCGCAAGACACAATCACCCTCATAGTGTCCGTAGGTATCATTGACTTTCTTGAAAAAATCAATATCAATAAAAAGTAAAGAAAACACCTTCTGCTCCTCAATGGCTCTTCCAATGATCTGGTTAAATACCTTGTCAAACTGTCTCACATTGTAAAGGCCTGTCAAGTAATCCTTGGTCGATTCATCCTTAAGACTTTTAATTAACTGGGTAACCCCCTGTAGATACGCCATATACTTATAAATGACCACAGATACAATGGCGGTTCCAACCCCATAGCTCAATATCACTATACGTAGTAATGGAATATCATTTCTCAACAATATACTAATGGCAATAAGACTGACGACAGTGCAATACAGCACCGACAGAAACCACTTTCTGCCCATGGTAACATTCATTCGAAAGATTGTAGAAACACCTATATCTACAAAACAGGTAACAATCAATGCGGCCATAGAGGAATCACTCATGCCATAATACAAAACCCTAAATAACCCTATGATAAGGGCAGCAACACCTATAGATATGGTTCCTCCCAAGGTTCCTGCAATAATGACAGCAATATTACGAAAGTCAATAATGACTTTATTCGTAACACCTACACCATAATACATAAGCAATATGCCTAGGGCACCACAAATCCCCCCGGCCAAAACTCGTAACAACAATGGAGCAGTTTCGTCCAACCCGCTATCCCTAAATACCTGATTACCTATACTTACAAAGGCCACCAAAAGAGCAGCGTTTATAACCAAATCGCTTAACATAGTTCATATCTCCCTCAATATTTATCACTTCAATAGCTGCCAAAAGAATACCATCGTTTTTATGTAACAACGTGTTTTCCATGGGGCACCTCTCCCTGGAGCAAACGCTCACTTCGCCAATTACATGTTACGTTAAGTCAGGAACCTTGTCAACGTTTGTCTTTTTTTGTCGAAACAGTTTATTGTTTAATATAGTCCTACTCTTCCACAGACATAGTAATCTATGGAGATATTCAGTATTACTCTTAAAGATATACGCTAGGCCAAATAATTTTAAGTATAAAACTCCCCCACTTATCTAACCAATATATGGTAATTTCTTGTCAAGCAAGGCTGTAACTGTCAAAAAAAAGAAAAAAGAAAACGGACTCTCCATGATACAATCCATTTTCCCATCTATCCCATCTTCTATTTTGACATTACATAATTTATCGTACTTAACTACTATCCCTTGATACATTGGCTGGTATCACAGACTTTGTCCCGTCCCGTTTGTTTTGCTTTATACAGAGCAATATCTGCCTTTTCCATAACTTCCTCCAAATTCCCTACTGTATCTGGATAGGTCGCCACGCCTATGGATACTGTAATATGGATGACTTTATCATCTCCAATTGGAAATTTATGCTCTTTCACGGCCTCCCTTATTCTCGTTCCAATCTCCAGAGCCCGCGTTTTATCGCAATCTAAAAGCAACACACTAAACTCCTCTCCTCCTATTCGCCCAACGATATCAAAGTTTCTACAATTCTTCCTTAGAATATTTGCAAGTTCTCTTAAAACCATATCTCCTACAGCATGTCCAAAAGTATCATTAACCTTTTTAAAATGGTCTATATCTATCATTAAGCAGGATAGCTTTTCATTATTTTCTTTCACCCTACTAAAACTTGCATTTAGCAAGTTATCAAAGCTCCTCAAATTATTAAGTCCCGTAAGAAAGTCCTTTACCGAATCTTTTTTATAAATTCTATACAATTCATTAGAACGCCTAGTATACTCTAGCAGATAGTATTCTAATGTTCCTGCACACACAACTACTATAGAGAATTTGATTATGATGGCATAATGATTGTCCACGTTTCTTAGTAAATAAAGAAATGTGGTTACTAAAATAAATAATGCTATGGCTATTTTTGAAAACCAATTTTTCCAATACACATTAACTTTTTTATTGATGATATGAAAAGAAATGATATATAAAAATATGTGTGCTACAGCAAAGAGGGATGATTGATTTATCCCAAAATGACCTACGCGATATAATATAATAATCAAGCCTGCTATGATTGTGGCCCATATCCCCCCCACACTACTCGCCATAATCATCGATAGTGCTCTTAAGTCCAGCAGCGTATTCGTTCCCACAACTTGGATCGTATAAACCATCATTAATATTCCCAGTAGGCCGCCACCTATTCCAGTTAGTATTTTCCCATAAGTTTTGTTCATCAGCCTTTCTGGTATTTCTTTTAAAATATGACCGCCAACAAAAGTAGATGAGATTAACAACAATACATTAATAAACAAGTCATTCACCATAGGGTGTCCTCCTATTCCGCATTCATTTCAAGGCAATTATACACTAATAGATACCTCTTTCCAATAAATATAATCCTTTTTTTCCAATTATATTTTTCCTTCTCCCTTTGCTTAATACCGTACTGCCCTCTACACTCTCCACATAAGAAAATCATGGTCAGAAGTGTGCTCTTCCAAACCATGATTCCATTCCAAAACATCAGTACATTCTTGTTTCATTCTTTCTACGTCCCTACAACTCTCGTCTACCTTCTAAAGCCTTTGATAAAGTTACCTCATCTGCATACTCCAGATCTCCACCCACAGGTATGCCATGGGCAATTCTTGTGACCCGAATTCCCATGGGCTTTACTAGCTTAGAAATATACATAGCCGTAGCCTCGCCCTCGATGGTTGGGTTGG
The DNA here is from genome assembly GCA_937948705.1 of uncultured Anaerosolibacter sp. Next base: position 9,902 of record CALECF010000082.1, read on the forward strand.
TAGCCATGATCAACTCCTCCACATGACCATTTTGAATGCGAATTAATAACTCACGGATCTTGATATCCTCAGGGCCAATTCCCTCCATGGGGGATATGGCACCATGGAGAACATGGTACACCCCTTTAAATTCTCTGACCCTTTCTATGGCGGCTACATCTCTAGGATCCTCCACCACACATATGGTCTCCTTCTCCCTTTGTTCATTTCTGCAAATGATACAAGGATCTATATCCGTGATATTGGTACACTCAGAACAATACTTTGTGCCCCGTTTTGCTTCTACAATGGCTTCTGAAAGACTCTCCACATCTACCTCCTTCATGTTCAACACATGAAAAGCCAAACGTTGGGCGCTCTTTCGTCCTACCCCGGGAAGCTTTGAAAACTCTTCTATTAATCTGGCTATAGGGCCAGCATAATGGTTCATATCCTCACCTCAATATACCGCGCATGTATAATTGAAGCCGAACCCCGAGGGATTCGGCCTATGCACTAAAATAGTCCTGGCATACTCATTCCACCTGTGACTTTTCCCATCTCTCTCGTTACCATTTCATCGGCTTTTCTTAAAGCTTCATTGGTAGCAGCAAGAATTAAATCCTGAAGCATTTCAATATCATCTGGATCTACAACCTCTGGTTTAATTGTAACAGATAGGATTTCCTTTTTTCCATTGGCTTTTACTTCGATGGCACCGCCACCCACACTAGCTTCCACTTCTCTCTGATTCAATTCCTCTTGAAGCTCCTCCATCTGTTTCTGCACCTTTTGTACTTGCTTTAACATATTATTCATATTACCAGGCATGCCCCCCGGAAATTTACCTTTTGCCATTTCTTTTCCTCCATTCTTAATCTTTCATGATAACAGTTTATCCATTTTATGCCTATTATATCATATAATCTAAATCATGAACAAAATCATTCATTCACAAACTAGATTTTACTTCAAATTAATCTTCCACAATCTCAACCAAACCCGCTCCAAACAATTCAATGATTTTCTGAACCTCAATGTCTTCCTGGGATACAGATATTTCTTTGGATGCTGCGGAAAGGCTCGCTACCTCATCTTCCATCACACACTTAATACTGATCTTCTGCCCTAAAACTTCTCCAATAACACCCTCGATGAATTCCTTGTTGGGACTATTGCCTGTGGCTTCCTTATGAAATCCATAGCCATCCTTAAAAGCAATCAAGAGGGCATTTCTATCGACACCCACAGGTCTTCCTTCCATCAAAACGGCGTGAACAGAAACCCTTTTCTTCCGAATCTCCTTTAGTATCGCGTCCCAAAGTCGCTCTAGGGCTTCAAAATTAACAGCCTTCACAGGTAATTCCTGAGCAGGCTCTGGACTTTCCTTTTCTTCCTCTGCCTTTTCTTGAATCTTTCCTGTGGATTCCTTGTCCTTCACCTCTTCCACATAGGAAACTTTAATATTTCCTGATTGAATACTTTTCTCTAGGGCATGGATGCGGTCTACTAGCCCCTCTATGGATTGATCATAAGCAGGCTGACAAAGTTTAATGATGGCAACCTCTAACAGAATTCTAGGTTGGGTGGACCATTTGGCATCCACCTCAGTCTCAGACATCACATGGATGGCACGAATAATCGAATGATTCTCCAATTGTTTCCCTTGATCCTTCAAACGTTCTATACTCTCCTTAGAGAGGTTCACAATACCCTCTAGGTTTTCAGCCACCTTTGTCATCATAAGATTTCTATAGTGATGAATTAGATCCTTGATAAACTGATGGATATCTTTCCCTGCAGCCACCAAACCCTCCACAGCTTCCATGGCAGCCTTGGCATCTCCCGCAGCAATACGATCCACCAATTCAAAAATAAATGCATCATTCACTGTTCCCAATACACCAATCACATCATCATAGCTAATTTTTCCCTGGGTATAGGCAATACATTGATCCAATAAACTCTGGGCATCTCGCATCCCGCCATCGGCATTTCTTGCGATAAGTTTTAATGCACTCTCTTCTATATCTATCCCCGTTTCCCGGCAGATAAATGCCAAATTTCCTACCATTTCCGTCTCTTTTACCCGTTTAAAGTCAAAACGTTGACACCGGGATAAGATTGTTGCGGGGATCTTATGGGGCTCCGTGGTTGCTAATATGAAGATTACAAAATGAGGTGGTTCTTCCAAGGTCTTCAGCAATGCATTAAAGGCCCCTGTGGACAACATGTGAACCTCATCAATAATATATACTTTATACTTGCCTTTCGTGGGCGGATACTTCACATTTTCCCGAAGCTCTCGTATATCATCTACCCCATTGTTGGAAGCGGCATCAATTTCAATGACATCCATCATGGTTTCACTTTGGATACCCATACAAATTTCACACTCATTACATGGACTAAAGTTTATGGGCGCCATGCAATTCACCGCTTTAGCAAATATTTTTGCCGTAGAAGTTTTTCCAGTTCCCCTGGTACCACAGAATAAATACGCATGGGCAACGTTATTGTTTTTGATTTGGTTTCTTAAGGTTTGTGTAATATGGTCTTGACCCACCACATCCTCAAAAACCCGAGGTCTCCATTTTCTATATAAGGCCATATATGCCATTTCTTCATCCTCATTTCCATAGGCTAGCATTTACTTGTCCAACCATATCCATTATAGCAGAATTTGTAGTTCTCTTGCACATATTTCATTTAAAAAGAGCGTCTCTGACGCTTTCGCTAGGAAACCCCTAGGTTTCCTTCGACGACAGCAAAGCTGTCTGAGCACCTTCCTAAATGCGGGCAGGGGATTTCATCCCCTACAACCCCTGTCTTTTTTATATAATAGGAAAGTAGAATTTTCCTATTATATAAAAAAGGCACACCCCGTGTGCCTTTCTACTGCCTTACCTTACACTCCCGCGATTTCGTGGATGGCATGGGCATCCAGTTGGTAGATCTCCTCCACGGCATCCACAATCCTAGGACTAAACTGAGTACCGCTGCAGCGTTTCAATTCCTCTATACCTTCTTGTATTGACAAAGGCTCCTTATAGGACCTTCTCGATACCATGGCATCCAGGGCATCTGCAACACCTATGATCTCTGCAAAAACAGGAAGCTCAGATACCTGAATATTTGGAGGGTATCCCTGTACATCATAACGCTTGTGATGAAGCAATACCGCATCCATGATCTCCTTAGAAAGTCCTATAGGTTCTAAAATGCGGTTTCCAATAGTCGGATGCTCCATAATCTGCTGAAATTCATCTTCATCCAACTTCCCTGGCTTTGTCAAAATTGTCTCCTTGATCCCAATCTTACCGATATCGTGAAGAATTCCTGCTACTCGGAGATCATCCAACGCTGCCTCCGTGAATCCCAAGTGTTTGCCTATGGAAGTAGCGTAGTGGGCCACCCTGGCCGAGTGTCCCTGAGTATATGTATCCTTTGCTTCCACTGCAATAACTAAGGCTTTGATGGTTTTAAAATACGCTTCTTTTAGTTGATCATACAGCCTAGCCTTTTCAATAGCAACTGCGGCATGATTGGATAATGAATTTAAAGTATGGATATGACTTTCTTCAATTTTCGTCTCGCTAGATACCGTCATAACACCCATCACATTATCTTTAATCATCAATGGTACACAGACCACATGACTTACACTTGTTGTATTCAAAATATACTTATTATAGGGTGAAATATCAGCATCATTTAATTCATTTAAAACCACGAGCTTCTTAGCCTTTATGGCCATACCCATGCCATCTTCGTTTACCAAAACTGCATCCCGAGTGATCATATGGGCCAATGGCCCTGCAACAGCCTTCAAGGCTAGCTCATTGTCATTTTCCAATAATCGAATGGTACAAATGGCCACATCCTTCATTAATTCCACAACTTTACTGGCAATATTATTTAAAAGCACATCCATCTTCAAGGTCGAGATGGAACTGGTCAACGCATGACTCAATTCGTTGAACACTGTCAGTTCTTTATTTCTATTAATAATCTCCTGCTTCATTTTTACATATTCTGTTACATCCCTACCTACACCTTGTACACCGATAAACCTGCCTTCATGGAATATTCTTCTTGTCGTAGTCTCAATAATATGACGTTTTTCTCCATTACTAGCCAACATCCATAGATCTAGGTTATTAAAATTCTTTTCACGCAATGCCTCCACAATATCACTACAATCCCCATAATCATGATATGGGCACAGAATAGATCCAATGGGTTTTGCCAATAATGCTTCTTTTTTATGACCCAGTACGCGCTCCACCGAATCATTCATATATGTAATGTTGCCATTCTCGTCCATCATCCATACAAGATCCGTTATATTCTCTATGAGCAGTCGATATTTTTGCTCAGAATAATTCAACTGTTCCGAAGTGGCCTGAAGCTCTTCCAAAGATGACTCTAACTCTATGTTCATTTCTTGAAGCTGCTCATAGGAGAGCTCTAGCTGGATGTTCATGTCTTGCAGCTGCTGATTTCCATCCATCAGCTCGATGGACTGTTTGGTCAGGTT
>CALECF010000083.1 GCA_937948705.1 uncultured Anaerosolibacter sp.
CAGAGGGAGGAACTGGTGGAATCAACGGCAAAGATGCTGGAGGTCCACAGAAGCCTGGTGGAGGGGGGTATATCCAACCTTGCCTTGAATTATGATATTCAATTGGAAAACCTTGAGGGAGAAGTGGTGGTATTTGCGATGCCCTACTACTATGCAGAGTTATATGTATGCAAGAAGCTCATGGAGTTAGGGCAAGGGCAGATTGATAACTTAGCCGATGGCCTAAAGGCTGAAATAGATGCTATTGAGAAAAAGACTGGGATTGAGTTAGCGGAAAATCAAAGGGTTGCCATTGAGGCTGCCTGTAAGAATGGTATTTTGGTGATTACTGGTGGACCAGGTACAGGAAAAACAACAACGATTAATAGCATCATTAAAATCTTTGAGAGTCAAAATCTAACCATGGCCTTGGCAGCACCTACAGGGAGAGCCGCGAAACGAATGAGCGAATCGACAGGGAGAGAGGCGAAGACTATTCATCGGCTATTGGAGTATTCCTTTGGTGAGGATGATGCTGCCATGGGTTTTACCAAAGATGAGGAAGAGCCTTTGCCAGTGGATGCGGTAATCATCGATGAAATGTCCATGGTAGATATTCTGTTGATGAAGGCTTTAATGAAAGCCATTACGCCAGGAACCAGGGTGATTTTAGTAGGAGATGTGGATCAGCTGCCCTCGGTGGGACCTGGCAATGTATTGAGGGATATCATAGATAGTCAGATCATTCCTGTAGTGAAGCTGGATCAAATCTTTAGACAAGCCCAGGAAAGCATGATTATTGTTAATGCCCACAGAATCAATAAGGGGCAATCTCCATACATCAATACAAAGGACAAGGATTTTTATTTTATTAGCAAAAAAAGCCAAGAAGAGATCGCTCAAACCATTAAAGATTTATGCAAGGAGCGGCTGCCGAAGTATAATAATGTGGATCCTATCAAGGATATACAAGTTCTCACCCCTATGAAAAAAGGTCATGTGGGAATGTTTCAGATGAACAATGAGCTGCAGAAAATCCTCAATCCTCCCCATATAAGCAAAGAGGAAAAGGAAATGAAGGACAAGCTGTTTAGGGTTGGGGACAAGGTGATGCAGATGAGGAATAACTATAATTTGAAATGGAAAAAGATAGAGGATGGCACAGAGGGCGAAGGTGTTTTTAATGGAGACTTTGGCTATATCCAAGGAATTGACAACGAAGAAAAAGAGATGGTAGTGCTCTTCGATGAAGAGAAACTTGTAACATATGATTATTCTCAGTTGGAGGAGCTGGAGCTGGCGTACTGTATTACGATTCACAAAAGTCAAGGGAGTGAGTTTCCAGTGGTGGTGATGCCTGTTTGCTGGGGCCCCCCAATGCTTTTGACAAGGAACCTTTTGTACACCGCAGTGACCCGTGCCAAGGGACTGGTGGTTTTGGTGGGGATGGAGCGAAACCTAAAAGAAATGGTCAATAACAATAGAATCATCCGACGAAATTCAGGACTGGGTACGAGATTAAGACGACTGTTGACAGAAAACTTCATTGAGTTTTAGATTATTTTCTGCTTTTTCTGGTGTGTTTTACAAATTATGATAAAATATTCTCAGACATAATGGTGGGGGTGGTTTGTGTGAAAAAGGAATTTAGTGATAGAGAGTATTATAGATTCTTTATATTTATAACCTTTGCTATGGTGTTTGGATTAAATCTAGTAAATGTGAGATTGTGGGATCTTCAGGTTATTGGGATATTGGTGCCTATATGGATTCTTCTGAATTATATGGTGGGTGTTAGAATGAGTCCCCGAAGCAGCAGGGTGAAACGGTTATGGATAAAAATCATAGGAAACTTCATCCTCTTTAGTATTTTGCTATATTACATCGGGGGATATGCTAATTTATCCTATACGATATTTCATGTATTTATGATTCTTTCAGCCACGGTTCTGATCTCACCCTTGGCAGGTGTAGGGGCATTGGTGCTGAGCTTTATGATCGCTCTAAAGCTGGTCGCTGCACAGTCAGATATCTTAAATAGCCTTATTATCCACAGCTATGCCTATGGTGGCGCTTTGGTGATTGGTTATTTTGCGGGAGCAGAGAAGGCTAGAAAAAGGAAGCTGGACCATAAGGTGAGGGAACTGGATGCTTTGTATAAGATCAGTAAAATGATAGATTATTTTCCTGGGACTGAGGAGATATTAGATAAAATTACGACCATTGTGGGAGAAACCATGGGTGGCGCCATGTGTCTGGTGATGCTCTATGATGAAGAACAGGAGTTACTGGTGGCAAAGGCAGGCTACGGGGTGTCAGGGGAAGTTCTTAAGAATATTGTTTTAAAGAAGGGTGAGGGAATAGAGGGAGAAGTCATTGAGAATAGATCGAGGATCAGCTGCAGCGATATTGGAAATTTGGATATATATCGAAGCGTATTTGATGGAAAACTTAAAACCGTCACGGTGATTCCACTGTATTTGAAAAGTAAGGTGATTGGTACCCTAAGCGTTTATGATACAACGGACAAGTATTATACCATGGAGGATATCGATTTGCTGGATATGATGGGTTCACGTATCGGAATGATTCTTGAAAATGATAAGTTGTTTAAGCAGGTTCATACCAGAGCCATGATGGATGGTCTTACAGGACTATACAATCATAATCAGTTTTATGATCGTCTAAAGCAAGAAATTCAGATCGCAAAGGAAAGGAAATATCAAGTATACCTGCTGATGATTGATATCGATCGCTTTAAGGCATTTAATGATCAATATGGGCACTTGGTAGGGGATCAGGTGTTGGTACAGATCGCGGAAATCATAAGGAGCAGCATTCGAGAATCCGACTGTGCTGCACGATACGGAGGGGAGGAGTTTGCGGTGATTTTGCCGAATACAGACGACGAGACTGCTACTAGGGTTGCAGACCGTATCCGAAACAATGTAAAGAAAACAAGGAAGAACATTGAACAGCTCCGTGGACAAGAGGTAGAGATTACGGTGAGTATTGGGATCTCATGTTACCCTAACTGTTCCAATGATATTACCAACTTCGTAAATATTGCAGATGTCCGTATGTATAAGGGAAAAGCCATGGGTGGCGATCAGATTATTGCGTAGATAATGAAGGTTGTAGGTTGTAGGGAACAGGTTGTAGGTTGAAGGTGGGAATCTTTGGGGAGTGATGATCTGTCATCCTGAGCGTTGGCGAAGGATCTTAATAGGTGGGAGAAAATCTTTAATGACTGGGGACTAGTAGGTCAAAGTTTAAGGGGGATTCCTATGGGGTATATGACTGAGGTCAATGATTTAGTAGAGACACTTCTTGATTTTGTTTATCCACGGAATATATATTGTTTACTCTGTGGGGAGGCCATCGAAAAGACAGAACCCTACTCCCTATGTTCAGCCTGCAGGGGACAAATCAGATTTATTACATCTAGGTTTTGTGAGAAATGTGGAAAGCCCCTGGAGTCTATGTATTTACCGACAAAATGCCCAGACTGTATACAGAGCACCCATTACTTTACGAAGGGGTTTTCTTGTGTAGAATATGATGACAATATAAAAAAGCTGGTCTATGATTTGAAATATCACAACAAGAGGTATCTGGCTTATCATATGGCAGAGATGATGACGGAACGGTTTATGAAGATGGGATGGGGAAAACCTGATCTGATTGTACCCATACCCCTCCACAGAAAAAAGGAGAGGGACAGGGGATTTAACCAATCAGCACTGATTGCCAGGTACATAGGGGAGTTTCTAGGTATTCCTGTAGAATACAAAGGAGTTCTTCGAATGAGGGAAACTGAGATA
>CALECF010000084.1 GCA_937948705.1 uncultured Anaerosolibacter sp.
AATCACTGTAGAACCGCCAAATTTAAAATATCCTTTCTCTTGCCCTTTGTTAACGACTTTATCCGGCGCATAGGTCTGTATAATTGTCCCTACACAGGTAGCGCCCACTTCAACAATGGCAATCTCTTCAAAGTGATGAGAAAGAAATTTAGTAATTTCCCTTTTGTTTACACAATATACCCGTTCTACCTTATGAAGACCTATCGGATTAACGGAATAATAGGCTCCTTTGATCCTTCTAGCGGTCTTCGGAATCCCGCTGTCAGGAAAATGAAACCGGTGATAATCTGCAGGACATAATCTCACCACAATACAAGTGCCCCCTTGATAGTGTTGTGCCCATTCTTTATCCTGAAAAACTTCCTCTAAAGAATAATGGGAGCCTTTCACTTGGATAACTTGATGAATATCTATTGCTTCATAAGCCAACACCCGTCCATCTGCCGGGGCAATCAGGCAATCGTCCTCTTTGCAAACTGGACGTGCTTCCGGCTTTAGTTCTCTGGCAAAAAAATCATTAAAATTCTTATATTCATGAATGGCTTCCCGCTGTGCCTCTTGTATATCGATTTCTAATTCCTCTACAAAGGAAGCAATCTTCTTACTACTAGAAGGCCAATCCTGTAGCTTTCCGTAAAGGGAAGAAAAAACTTTTCTCTTCACAATGGCCTCTAACAGGCTACAGCCTGGCTTTGTATCGTAAATCCATCTCAAGAATTTTTCCCCTGCTACGATTTCCTTTTTCTTTTCTCCACTTTTACGATCAATATAATAGATTTCCACTTCCATCATTCCTTCTAGTAAAATACGATTCACCTTAGCTTTTCTTAGTAGATATTCACTTTATGCCCTATAACCCTATTATTTTACCATAGGTAATTGGAAATAAAAAGCATCTTCCATGGTTTATTATGCCACAGAGATGCTTTTGCTATTTTCACTATATTTATCGATGATGTACATAATAGGAATCTTTTGATAAGACCTCAAATTTATAGCCTTTTTCCTTTAAGGATTCAATAATTTCAGGTAATGCTTCTACCGTAGTAGTCTTCGGTGCATTGTCGTGGAAGAGGATAATCGCATCCTTTTTTCCTTGAATACCTTCCAAAACAGATTTTACAATAATCTCTTTGTCTTGAGTTACAGCGCTGGCATCCTTTGAACTGACATTCCAATCGAAATATTGATAACCCTCCTCTTGGAGTCCCTTGATTAATTCCGCCATAAATCCCTTACCTCCAGCTTTTGTACTGGCTTGATTTTTTGATCCTCCTGGAAAGCGGATGATTTTGGGTCTTACACCGGTTACTTCATCTAATAAATTTTCCAACTTCAGTGTATCCTCCATATAAGCCTCTACGGAAGAATAGATTTTGTTGTAATTATGGCTATAGGTATGATTTGCGATGGCGTGGCCATCTTCTACAATACGCTTATAGATTTTTTTACTTGTTTCCGTTTCACTTCCGATGACGAAAAAGGTCGCCTTGATGTCATGCTTTTTTAGAACATCTAAAATTTTTGTAGTATTTGGACTAGGTCCATCGTCAAAGGTCAGATAAGCAGTTTTGTTTTGAGCCACTTTTTTGGTGTCAGTTTTATTAGTGATCACAGGTGTTTTAAGGCTTTCAATTTCTTTTTGATAATTATCATTTTCTTGCTTTAAGGCTTCAAGCTTCTTCTCAAGCTGCTCCTTTTCCTGGAGTGTCTGAGATTTTTCAGTTTCCAGGGTTTCATAAGATTGTTGAAGCACCTGATGCGCCAGAATCAACTTTTCATTTTCACCCTGTATATAAGAAGTATGAATACCAAACAGAAGTAAAATAGAAATAATGGTACTACTAAAGAAAACGGTACTCTTATTGCTCAATAATTTATTCGTAGTTCTCCCCCCTTTCGTCAAACTTACTGTCAATAATGGATATCTACGCTTTCATACTAACGAATTATATATTCTTTTCTACCTTTTCTCCTTGAATCCTGTCTGTCTTTATTTATCTCTCGAAAAGTCTTTCCACAACTTTCTTCAAGGCTTCATAACTCTCAACCTTGTCCTCTTGACTGAACTGAACACCTAGACTCTCTATTAGACTTTGATAGTACCATTTCTGATCCCCATATCCTCGACTAAATCGATTCCACACTGCATCTCCAACCTTTTCATATTCCTTTAATATGGTCCATGCATTATGAAGCTTATCAACACAGGCCACGATACAAACTTCTCTCGGTGCTGTTCTTAGATATTCAATGGTGTGTTGTTTTCTTTTTTCCCAAGATAGATTTTTATCCGGTTCAGTACAACCTGCCACGATGGCAGCCACCTTTTCACCAAAATGCTCGTGGATATATTCCTGGGTAACCCAGGTATCCTCCACTGTGTCATGTAGAATTCCTGCAATAATCTGATCCTCGGAGCATCCTGCTTCCATCAACATCATACCCAACATATAAGGATGGGTAACATATGGGGTATCCGTGCCCTTTCGAACCTGATTCAAATGGGCCTTTGCAGCTAGCTCTATTGCCGCTTCCACTCTGTGTTCCATTTCCCGATCACCTCTATTACCATATTTTTTATCTATATAGTTTTATGACTGTTTATTATAATTATGCTTCGGGACGACAGGGTCGTCGTACCCTACAATATTGTTACTTCCGTAGGGGCAGACCTATGTGTCTGCCCGCTTTACTTTCGGGACGACATATCGATCTGCCCCTACCTCCCTAAGCCACACATCTATATATAAACTTTAGGATATTTTAAAAGAAGCAAAGCTCCCCTCTTCACCAACAGATACTTCTAATCTTGCATCCATCCGTTCTCTTAACTCTGGTACGTGGGATATAATGCCCACTAAACGTCCCCCCTGCTGTAAATCTATCAGGGCTTTTAGTGCAAAATCTAAGGATTCCGGATCCAAGGTTCCAAATCCTTCATCGACAAAAATCGTATCTAGGCTAATTCCTCCTGAGTAGGATTGTACCACATCTGCCAGACCTAACGCCAGGGAAAGGGATGCCAAAAAACTCTCCCCTCCAGATAGGGTCGTAACAGGTCTTTCAATACCGGTATACGTATCAAACACTTCTAATTCCAATCCTCCTGCAGCGTTTTTTCTAGAACGGTCAAGGGTTCTTTGCAAGTGATATCTACCCTTGCTCATCCGCTTCAACCGTTCTGTGGCTGCGATGGTGATGTCATCTAACAGCGCGCCTAAAACAAATCGCTGCAGTGTTAATCCATGAATATTGTCTCCATTACTAACCTGAGAGAGATAGCCTATTACTTTATAGGATTCTTCTTTTGTGTGGATCATCCGCTCTAGATTTTTTACCTCCCCCATGGTTTTTCGGTCATTTTCTATTTTCTTTTGCAAACTATTTTCCAGTGTTAGCGCTTCATCCTTTTCTTTTTGTGCGGCAATCAAGGCCTGCTGAAGCTGCCCTAAATCAACAGCTACAGTATCCTCTGCGGCTTTGATTCCCCGATTTAGGCGTTCTTCCGCAGCCTGCAGTCTACCATTATACTGCTTTATTTCCTCTTCAATTTGTTGTATCGCTATCTCATCTTTCTTAGCTTCTACGTAATCCACATATCTTGGGAAACCTTCTTGCTTCATTTGCTCAGAAAATATCTTTTTTTCTTCAGTATATTTTTCCACTGTTTCCTCATAGGATTTTTCTAAACTCTCTTTAGAAGCCTTCGCTGCCGCTACTTTCGTGATTTTTTCTTGATAATTCCTTTCGGCAGCTTCAATCGCCCGCTTTAGTTGATCATAGATCTTCTTTGTTTTTTCTAGTTCCTTTTCTAATGCCTCATTAGATCGTATCTCTTCCGGTATGGAGGTTTCTCTCTCTAAATAAGCGCCCTGAGCACTGCGATGACTTTCACTTTGCAGCTTAAGTTTTTGAAGAAGCTCCTCTAATGAAGTTTTTCTACTTGTCACATTTTCTTCTAATGCTTGTACAAGCTGCTCTGCTTCCACCAAACCTACTAACCCTTTTTGAACCTTTTCCAAGGCTTCTTTTCTTTCCGTCATCATTTCCTGTAGTACAGCCAAATCCCCTAAGGAAGAATCCTCTAATTCCCTTAGTAGAAGGTTTCGGCTATTTTCTAGCTTTTCCGCTTCTACCAGTGCTTGCTGAAGTTTTTGTCTACTTTTATCTCTTAAGGACTCAAGTTTTTCCAAATCTAGTCGTTTATTCTTTAACTGCTCCTCAGAAGGCACGCCCTCCGTCTTATCCGCTAACCGAGGATGGTGGGTTGAACCACATACAGGACAAGCCTCATGAACTTTAAGGTTTGCTGCAAGGATGGAGGCTTGTCCCTTGTTCCAAGCTTCCTGAAGTAATAGCCATTCATTTTTATATTCTATGTATGTTTTCTCTAAGCCTTCAAATTCCTCCTGACAACTGTCATACGTCTTTTGATGCTCAATCGCCAGTTTCTCTATTTGATCTAGCTGCTGCTTCTGGGAGTACTTCTTTTCTATTTCCCTGTACTGTGCTTCTAACAGAGGTACCTTTGCAGCCGCTTCCTTCAAATTGGCATTTTTTTGTTTCTGTTGGTTTAGGCTTTCTTCTATTTTCGCAAGTTCGGATAAAAGTTTTTCTTTTTGATCTTCCAGCTGTTTTACGAGCTTGCCTTGTACATCAACCTGTGCCTTTACAGTCTCCAAAGAAGCTACCTTTTCACCATAGCTTTCCAGTTGAATCAGATGGTGCTTTGTCTTTTCACGGATTTCCTCTCGGGCTTGCTCTTTCTGTAATAACTGTTCTGCCTGTTCTAGTGCTTTAATGGCAGCTTCTGTCTCTTCCTGTACCGCAGTCAACTTTTTTTCCAAAACTGCCTTATCATCACTTCTTTGCTTTGTCAGCTTTTCACGCTCTTCCAATGTATCTGCACGCCTTGCACGTTTAAGGGTCTCTTCCTGCTTCAGGATGGATGGCCTTTGTTCTTGTAGTAACTTTAATGATTTTTGGCTATTTTCCAGTTCTAGTAGTTTCTCATTCCCTGCTTTTCCTTTAGCCAGGGCTTCCTGTGCCACTAAAACCCGATCATTCTTTTCCTTATGGCTTTCTCCAAGTTTTACTAACCCTGCTTCATCAGAATCAATTCTTTTACAAAGGATTGTCAGGCTTTCACATTCTGCCTTCTGTAGATTCCAATTTCGCTGGTTTTCCATTTCTTTGATACTATCTCGCAGTTCCTTAGCCGATTTCTTTAGCAATTCCTCAATTTTTCTATACATTTCTGTTTGAAAAAGTTTTTCCATAATATCCTGTCGCTCCACAGAATCAGCCAATAAAAGCTTTCGAAATTGTCCTTGGGGCAGCATAATTACTTGGCGAAATTGACTACTCTTAAAGCCAATTAGTTTTTCAATCGCCTCGGTCACATTTTTCCAGCCCGCTTCCAACAACCTTTCTTCTGTGGTGTCTGAATCCCCTAGCTTCCATAGCATTGCCTCTGCTGTTTGAACCGTAGTTCCCGTTCCCGACTTTTTCAATCTTTCCTGGTCAGGCTTTCGGTGGACCCGATATCTTTCTTCCTTCAGTGCAAATTCAAAGGTTACCTCTGTCATCTGTTCCATTCCAGCGTGATGACTCCGCATACTCTTCCCGCTTCTTTCACCACCACTGGTATCTCCGTATAGTGCAAAACAAATACCGTCCAGGATGGTCGTCTTTCCGGAGCCCGTAGGACCGTGAATCAAGAAAATATTACGATCTCCTAATTCCGTAAAGTCTAGCACTTGAAGCCCGGCATAGGGTCCAAAGGCACACATGGTTAATTTTAATGGTTTCATGCCTATCCCTCCCGTATCATCCTATAATAATGATCCAGCGTCTGTTGAAATGCTTTCTGCTGTTCTTCTGTGATCTCTTGTTCTGTTACTTGGCTCAGGAATGAGGAAAATAAGTGGAGTTCACCCATTTTTTTAAAATTCCTATCGGCACCAAGGAGTTGGCCACTGGCCGTTAACTTAGGCCGCTCAATATGCAACACATTCGGATATACTCTCCGCAATTTTCCGATGGCATCTAAAATGGCGCCTTCATCCAGTAAGGTCACTTTCAGATAATCCTCTCTATTTCCATCCTGTTCTCCTGAATTCAATAGATCTTGCAGATATCCTTCCAGGCATCTTAAATCTCTCTTCGGTTTCAAGGAGATGGACTCGATCTTCACATTTCCCATTTTATCCATTTCGATAAAATTGATGGCCTTTTTGTGTGAGGCTTCAGAAAAGGAATATTTCATTAAAGATCCTGAATAGCGAATGTGTTCCGCTCCTGCTTTTTGAGGACGATGTAGATGTCCTAATGCCACATAATTGAAATCCTTAAATTTGTCAGTATTTACAGCACTAGATCCTCCCACCGAAAGGGGACGCTCCGATTCACTCTCTTCTCCTCCAGCCACAAAGGCATGGGCAATCAAAACATTACGACTGTTCTGAAGTCTATTTTCATGAATATGCTGAACGATTCTTCCCATGGCATCATCATGGCCGCCAATTTTTTCATCTAAAAAATGCTCCTTCACCATTGCAGGCTCTGCATAAGGAATAGCGTGAAAATATACAGGACCATAACCGTCATACAACACCACTGATTTCCGATCCAATCTCAGCTTTCCTGAAATGTTAAGTCCCCTGCTCTCCAGCAGACGGTACCCAAAGCCTAACCGGTCTGGGCTGTCATGATTGCCAGCAATCATGATGATCGGTACGTTCTGGTCCATGAGTATTTTGGATACCACCTCATCCAGAAGATTAACCGCCTCTGTGGGAGGGACGGAACGGTCAAATATATCGCCTGCAACGACGACTGCATCAGGCTTTGTATCCTGCACCAAATCTGTAAACTGTTCTAGAATATGGGATTGATCCTCGGTCAGGTGAATGCCGTGAAAAATTCTGCCTAAGTGCCAATCTGAAGTATGTAGTATTTTCATAGTTTTACCGCCTCATTTAAATGAAATAAATACAAATAGCTTTCTTTTACGATTTTGCCGGAAATTTTCTCCAATGCCTCTTTATACAACTCAATTTGTATCCGATATTTGTCAAGAATTTCTTCTTTTCCTCCCATACCGATGGTATCCGTTTTATAATCTACCAATACATAACCTTCATCCTCTTCAAAGTAGCAGTCTATAACCCCTTGCACTAACAGCCCCTCCGTACAGTTCTCCAATCCAATATTCAACTGTTGGGCAGGTTTCATATAGTTAAAGGCCGTCTCTCGATAGATTCCCTTAGCGCTTAGAATCCGCTTCCCAATACTGCTTTGGAAAAAACCATAGATTTTGTCAATATCAACCAAGGCTGCTTCTTCAGGTGTCAGTAACTCTCTTACCATCATGTCCTCCACTTGCTCTTGAATCCGCTGTTTTTGATCTAAATCCTGAAGCCGTAAATGCTGCATCACAAAATGTATGATCGTTCCCCTCTCCGCAGCAGAGAACTGTTTTTTTCCTTCCATAAATCCAGGCATCTTCTGCAAAGGAGGAATAAACATTCCTATTGGATTTTTTTCCCTAGTTGTAAGTCTCTTGATTTCTGTAACAGAAAGCTTCGATGGAATCTGAGAGGCTTCTTGGTTTTCATATAACCAGTTTAATCGACGATAAATCGTATCTCGATGCTGGGAAGCTTCTTCCCGTTGAAAGTCTTTTAAATGCTGCAACATTTTTTCCTTCATCTCTTTTTGTTCCGTCTGTTCTTGCCGCACATCTTGACGACTAACCGTATGGATAACCCATTGGGACTCATCTGTGAGGAAAGAGGTCTCATCCTCTGACAGCTCGACCAATTTCCGCAGAACACCTCCATCCCGATGACGGATCAATACAGATCCAATCCAATCTAGATAGCTTTTTCCCTTGCTGAGATGATAAGGATTCAGCGGTCTCATCCATCGCTTTGCGGTTTTCTCTAGGCCTCTGACTGCACCGATTAAAATCAGCTTATCCTTCGGTCTTGTCAGGGCTACGTATAAAATTCTCATCTCCTCTGACAGACTTTCTAGCCTGATCTTATTCTTCATGGCAATCTTCACGATGGTATCACTATAGTGGCGCAGTTCAGGATCTGCGTATTTAGGACCGATCCCTAGATCCTTATGAAAAAGAATTTGCTGATTTGTATCCATTAAATTAAATTGCTTTCCCATCCCAGCTACAATCACAATCGGAAACTCTAACCCTTTACTTTTATGTATACTCATGATTCGCACCAGATTATCATTTTCTCCAAGAATTTTCGCTGTTCCCATATCGCCGCTGCTACTTTTCAATTTATCAACAAAGCGTATAAAGTTAAACAATCCTCGAATAGAGGTTTTTTGGAACTGTCTAGCTCTGTCAAATAAGATTCGCAAATTTGCCTGGCGCTGCATCCCCCCAGGCATGGCGCCAACGTAATGATAATAGCCGGTTTCCATTAGCAGCTTCCAGATGAAGGTATCCATATTAATATATCTAGCTTCCTCTTTCCACCCATTGATTTTCTTAATAAACCCCTTTAATCGATCTGCTAATTCATCGGTTTCTTCCGTGCAATAGGTCTCAAGAGCATCATAATAGGTCTCTGCTTTACTATGTAATCGGATTTTGATAAGATCCTCAACTTGAAAACTCCCGATAGGCGAACGCATGACACTCAGCATCGGTATATCCTGTCGCTTATTATCGATCAACTGAAGCAGGTGTATAAAAATATTCACTTCTATGGTTTCAAAATAACCTGCATTTACATCGGCATAGGCAGGAATCCCCTCGGCCATAAAGACTTCTTGAAAGGCATCCGCCCAATTTTTTGTGGTTCGAAGCAATATCACAATATCTCTATAGGTAACTTGTCTATAGCTTTCTAGCTTTTGATCATATATCTGTCCCTGCAGTAGCTCTTTTATTTTCTGCGCAATGATCTTTGCTTCAAGGGCTGTATCTTCTAGGACTTCTTGCTCTTCTAAACTCTCCACTTCCTCGTTTTCTTCAGTGAGACGATCTTCCTCCCTCTCCTTTTTGTCAATCAAAATCAATTCTAAGGGAGGTCCAGCAGGTGCCTCCATGGTGGCACCTTTATATAAACAGGCACGGTCATCATAGTCAATTTCACCAAAGGCCTTAGACATAATCTGTCGGAAGATGCCATTTACCCCTTCCAGGATTTCCTCTCGACTGCGGAAGTTCTGACTTAAGTCGATTCTTCTGTCTG
>CALECF010000085.1 GCA_937948705.1 uncultured Anaerosolibacter sp.
GATCGGAATTACTCATTATGCTCAGTCAAAGCTAGGAGAAATACTGTTTGTAGAAATGCCTGAGGTAGGCGATGAGCTGAAGGCAGGCAAGGACTTTGGGGTTGTAGAATCTTCAAAGGTAGCATCTGATATCTATGCACCCATTTCTGGTGAGGTATTAGAAATCAATGAAAGATTAGACGAAGAGCCAGAGTTTATCAATGAAGAACCTTATGAAGCATGGATCGCAAAAGTTCAGATTGCTGATGAATCAGAATTAGATGCATTGTTAAGTGCAGAGAGTTATGAGGCAACATTAGCTTAAGTAAAAGGCAAATATCTTTTCCCCTTAGGGGGAAAAGATATTTTTTGGAGGTAAAACATTATGTTTAAAGTAAGGTTTGTACCAGAGAATGTAGAAGTGATGGCAGATCAAGGAGAAAACTTGCTGGAAGCTGCCAGACGGGCGAATATCTTTATAGATGCCCCCTGCAATGGCAATGGCTCCTGTGGAAAGTGCAAGGTAAAACTGATTGAGGGAAATGGGGAAGCTAAGCAACCCCACCACATTAAAGATCAAGAATGGACAGAGGGCTATGTATTGGCTTGTGAGACAAAAGTTACTGAGGATATCTTGGTTGAAGTCCCTACAAACCATGCCACTAATCTTGCAGGAATGAAAATTGAGGGAGTATCAGAGCCGAGAGAAAATGAAATTTTTGAAAGAGCTAGAAAGCAAGTGATCGATAATGGAATGTCCTTTGGTTCCTAGGTCAAGAAGGATTATCTGGAGATTGAACTACCTACTTTAGATGATAATATTTCTGATTGGGATAGGATTAAAAGACACCTACGATTGCATTTGGGATTTAATAAAGTATTCTGCAGACTGCCTATGCTTCGAAAAATTCCTAGTAGATTACGAGATAGCGATTTCAAGGTCACCATAACCCATATACCTAGAGGGGATAATCGTACCACTATTGTAAATATCGAGAATGGAGATACCAGGAACCGATTATATGGTGTAGCCTTAGACATCGGGACTACTTCTGTAGCCGCCTGCCTGGTGGATCTTTATGAAGGAAAGCTTTTAGCAAAGGCATCTGCTGGCAATGCACAGATGAAGTACGGTGCTGATGTTATTAATCGAATTATCTATGCAACCAAGAAGGGTGGAATGGAGAGATTAACCCACGCCATCGTCCATGAGACCATTAATCCGCTGCTGACAAAAATGTACGGTGAGGCAGGGGTGCATAAAGATGAAGTGATTGCTTTTGTTGCTGCAGGAAACACGACGATGTGTCATCTACTGTTGGGGGTATACCCAGACCATTTACGCAGAGAACCCTATATCCCTGCTTTTATTCGAGCACCTTTTATCAAAACCTCGGAATTGGAGCTGGAGGCAAATCCAGAAACCTTTATCTATATCGTACCCTCTGTAGCTAGCTATGTTGGAGGTGATATTACCGCAGGGGTACTATCTTCAGGTATATGGACATCTGAGGAAAATGTATTGTTTATTGATTTGGGTACCAACGGGGAAATTGTGTTTGGAAACAAAGACTATTTCATGACCTGTGCATGCTCTGCAGGTCCAGCCTTTGAAGGAGGAGAAATCAGCAGTGGAATGCGGGCAGCTCCTGGTGCTATTGAGCGAATCTCTATCGATCCACTTACCCTAGAACCCCAAATGAAAATTATCAATGAGGAAGTACCCAAGGGCATTTGTGGTTCTGGATTAATTGATTTGATTGCAGAAATGATGTTTACTGGTTTGATTGATCGGAGAGGAAAATTAAACAGAGATTTAAAAACACCGCGGATTCGATTTGATGAATATGAAATAGGAGAATATGTACTTGCCTTTAAGGAAGAATGGAGCCTGGAAGAGGATATTACCGTTACAGAAATTGATATCGACAATTTTATTAAGGCAAAAGGAGCTGTCTATTCTGGAGCCGCTACCTTGATTGAGAGTCTGGGTCTGGACATGAGCATCATTGATCGCGTATATATTGCAGGTGGAATCGGTAATAGCTTAGCCATTGATAAAGCCATACAGATCGGTTTATTTCCTGATATTGATAGAGATAAATATATTTACATCGGTAATAGTTCTTTGATGGGCTGTTATCTTACATTGATGAGTGAAGACGCACGTAGGAAGCTGGAAACCATCGCAGGTCAAATGACCTATATGGAGCTGAGCGCTTATCCAAGCTATATGGACGAGTTTATATCTGCTTGTTTTTTGCCCCATACAGATATTGAACGGTTTCCATCGGTATTAGTAAAAGCAAACAATCAATAGATTGCTTTGAGGATTTCTCTACAATTTTAAAAGTTGCAGGGAAATCTTCTTTTATAAGGTAACCGTAGACTGTGTAAAAACCCGAAAGGAAATCATGCCATGAATACAGTTTTAACTCTGTCTAAAAATGCTTGCAACAATTGTTACAAATGCATACGGATTTGTCCGGTAAAGGCAATTTCTTTTAATGACCGGCGAACGAAAATAGAGCAAAGCCGATGTATAGCTTGTGGAAAGTGTTTTATTGTATGTCCCCAAAATCCCCAAAGCAATCGCAATAACCTGATTAAGACAAAGGCCTATCTTACGAATGGGAAAACACTGGTTGCTTCTGTAGATCCCGCTTACGTGGCATATTTTGGTGAGAATTATAAGCGGTTTGTAGGCATATTAAAGCAGCTAGGATTCCAATACATTGAAGAAACGACCCTAGGTATAGATAAGGTTTATGAAGAATACCGTCAGAACATCATAAATAAAGGGCAAAAGTACTTTATCACAACTACTTGTTCGACCACGAATCTATGGGTGCAAAAATACTATCCAGAACTGAATCCCTATATGCTGCAAGTAATACCTCCTTCGATTGCCCATGGAAAGATGCTCAAGGAAAAGTATGGTCATCACTGTAAGGTTGTTTATTTTAGCCCCTGTATTGGTACAAAGGTGGAATTCATTGAGTTTATGAAGGAGGGTGCTGTAGACGTTGTATTTACCTTTTATGATCTGGAAAAGTGGTTGAATAAGGAAGGGGTAAATTTGGCTAGCGTTGAGGAAAGACCCTTTGAAGATGAAGGAACGAAAGAGGCTAAGCTTTTTCCCACGGAAGGAATTTTTTCCCCGAGAGAGGTAGAACTTCTAAGTGAATGGGACTTAATTCGCGTAGAGGGTGCAGGACAATGTAGAGAAGTGCTGGAGTGTATGAAACAGGGAACGTTAGAGCCTTCAATCGTTGAGCTGCGTTTTTGTAAAAATGGCTGTATTACAGGATCATCCTTTTCCCGCAGCAAGGGAAATCTTTTCAAACGAAAAAAACAGGTGCGTAGGTATAGCGAAGAGGCAGCAGAGAAGGCAATAAAGGAAACGGAACCAGCGCCCTTTGACCTTTCACGTAATTTTATCGATCGAAAACCGGAACATAGGATACCGGAGGGGGAAGTCTTGGAGAGTATCCTAAAGGAAATGGGGAAGATGAAACGTAGTGACGAGTTAGATTGCGGAACCTGTGGGTACCAAACCTGTCGACAAAAAGCCGCAGCCATTTATAATGGAATGGCTCAAACCTATATGTGCCTGCCCTTTATGCGAAACAAGAGTGAAACCATATCCAATCTCATTTTTGAACATTCACCAAACTTTATTTTTCTCGTAGGAAGAGATTTAAAGATTAAAAGTATCAATCCCGCAGCGATTCATCATCTACAGCTTGAAAAAAATGAGAGAGATGATCTTCACCTGGTGTCTATCATAGATTTCACGGACTTTGTAGAGGTCTTTGAAACCAAGAAGAATATTTATGGGAAGAAGATACATCTGGAGGATAAAAATTTGACAGGAATCTTAAACCTCTTGTATATTGAAAAGCAGGATGTGATTCTGACGATTTTGAATGATATTACGAAGGAAGAGAAAAGGGAAAAAGAAGTACTGTTGATGAAGAAAAACACAGTAGAAGCAGCCCAACATGTTATTGCAAAACAAATGCGGGTGGCACAGGAAATTGCCAGCTTGCTTGGAGAAACCACTGCGGAAACCAAGGTAATCTTGACAAAGCTAATAGAGCTTACACTCAATCAGTCGGGGGATGTGTAGATGGAATGCTTTATCGAAGTAGGATGGGATCAGCTGAACAAGACTGGGGAAGAGCTTTGCGGGGATCAGGTGGAGGTGGTGAGAACTGAGGATGGAATGATTGTCGTACTTTCTGACGGGTTGGGCAGTGGTGTAAAGGCCCATATCCTGGCAACCATGACAGCGAAGATTGCTGTTACGATGCTGAAAGAGGGCTTGGATATCAGGGAAGTAGTGGATACCATTGTAAATACTTTACCCATCTGTCAGGTTCGAAAAATTGCTTACTCGACCTTTTCTATCGTTTATATCCGAAATAATGGTGAAACCATTATTATTGAGTTTGATAATCCAGCCATTTTCCATTATGATAAAGAGAAAAATCAGGTATTTAAAAATTCTGGGACCATGGTAGAGATTAACGGGAAGAAAGTTTACCAAAGCCAGCTTCAGCTACAAAAAGGAGACTGCATCATTGCTGTATCTGACGGTGTAATCCACGCTGGGTTGGGTGTGATCTTTAATCTTGGGTGGACTTGGGAAAATGTAGCGCAATATTTACATGGACTATGTCTGAAGCATAATGCCCTTCATATTTCAAAGGCATTAATTGCAACCTGCCGTGATCTATACGATGGAGAACCGGGAGATGATACAACCGCAATCGCGATACAATTGAAGGAGCCGGAATATTTAAATATATTTACGGGTCCCCCTTTGCACCGAGAGAATGATGCAGTTGTGGTGCAGCAGCTGATTCAAAGTCTAGGCAAAAAAGTGATTTGTGGAGGTACTGCAGCCAATATTGTGGCCAGAGAGTTAAATTGTGATATGAAGCTGGACTTTACTACCTTGACTGCACAGATTCCGCCTATTACCCACATGAAAGGGTTTGAACTGGTAACTGAGGGAATTCTAACCCTTCGGGAAAGCTTGGAGCAATTGAAACTTTTCCACACACAATCCTTAACCAAGGAGATTTCCAGCAGAATAAAAGAAAAGAATGGTGCATCGATGCTTACCCAGATGCTCCTTTATGATAGCACCCACGTCAACTTTTTTGTAGGGAGAGCTGTAAATAAGGCTCATCAGAGCCAGGATACGTCTTCAGCAATACCCCTGAAATTGAGAATCGTAGGAGAATTGATTAATATGCTTAAAAAGATGGGGAAAGTGGTCCATGTGCACTATTATTAAAATAGGAGGGATAGAGATGGATTATCAAGCGGTAAAAGAAGATCGCCAGGGGAAAGTACCCTATGAATTTATTCGAGATATTTTTAAGGATAAAGATCCTTTTATGATGTCCGAATTGGCAGGGGCCCCTTATGATCCAGAGGGTCAACGCTTTACAGTACATATGATGGGTAGGGTGTATCATGTGCAATATCCCACCGGTGAAATTTATACAGCGGAGGGAGAGCCGATGGAGGTATATGCGGTAATGACGCTTTTCTTGCGCTATTTGGCAAATGCTAGAGGAATTCCTACTACGGGTAAGGATATCACCTACAAGGAAATTCCAGGAGGACATGTGTATTACAGCAATTTTAATAATCGAACCATTGCGAGACTGGCAAGGATTTTTGGTAACAACGTAGAAGAACTAAAAAAAGCTTTTGAAATCATCGGAGGCCAGCCTGTAAAGACGGGAGATGCAGGCTATCGTTTTCAATTCATGAACAATGTGTATCTGACCTTTATCCTTTGGAAGGGGGA
This sequence comes from uncultured Anaerosolibacter sp., assembly GCA_937948705.1. Next base: position 5,810 of record CALECF010000085.1, read on the forward strand.
TGAAGAGCTTGCCGCTGCCGCCAATATTTTATTTGATATGAATACGCCC
>CALECF010000086.1 GCA_937948705.1 uncultured Anaerosolibacter sp.
CGATCCACATATTTTCCCGCCATTTCAATCAGTCTTTCATCAGCTCCGGGAATCGCTTTTAGATGAATATATCCATTGAAATTTTCTTCCTCCCGAAGCTTTCTTACCGTCTGCAACAATAACTCCATGGTATGATTAGGATGCTTATGGACAGCGGCACTTAAAAACAATCCTTCTATATAGTTCCTTCTATAAAAGTTAATGGTCAGATCCACGATTTCCTGGGGCGTAAAGGCCGCTCTCGGTATATCATTAGAGGATCGGTTCACACAATAAAGGCAGTCATACACACAGTAATTTGTCATGAGGATTTTTAAGAGAGAGATACATCGCCCATCCTCTGACCAACTATGGCAAATACCACTGCTGTGGGTGTTCCCGATACCTCCTTTTTTATTACTGCGATTGCTTCCACTAGAAGAACAGGAAACATCATACTTAGCAGCATCGGATAAAACTTTTAGTTTGTCTAAAACCTCCATAAAATCACCTCGAACATATGTTTATATAGCTTATATTACCATGGTCTCCATGTTTTTACAAACATATGTTCCTATAATCAAACATTTTAAACCCATAAAAAAAACTTAAAAAAAACATGACATTCTGCGCCATGTTTTTTAATACTCACCCTATTTTTGTTTTCTGCTCTGAAACAAAACTGCGAGGATAATGATAATTCCTTTTACCAATCCTGTAAGGAATGGAGGTATTTTTGCTGCAATCAGAATTCCTTCAATCATCTGCAACATAATGGCCCCCAGAAAAGTACCGACAACTTTTCCCCTGCCCCCATTCATCGCTGTTCCACCTATGGCAACCGCAGCGATGGCATCTAACTCAAAAGATGCCCCTGCATTGGGCGCTGTGATGGATGTGAGGCGAGAAGAAAGCAAAAATGCTGAGATCCCTGTTAAAAATCCAGTGATGGTAAAGCAAAGAACCTTTATACGATCCACATGAATCCCTGTCAATCTTGCCGCATTTTCATTGGACCCTACGGCGTAAACATATCTACCAAATTTCGTATTACTCATGATAAAAGCAATAGCTGCCACAATGATGACAAAAACAATCGCCAGATTTGGAATACCAAGGACCGTACCCGCAGCAATCATCCTGAATTTATCAACCAAATCATAGCTAACATTGAAGGGTCCACCCTGACCTAACTGAACAATAATGGAGCGATACGCACTCATGGTTGCCAAGGTTACAATAAATGCTGCAATTTTTCCCTTTGTAACCAAAAGTCCATTCACTAACCCTAATACTGCTCCAAATACCATACAAAAAATTAACATCACGAAGGGGCTTTGTGTGTTATTTAAGACGACTACCCCTAACCCTGCAACGAGTGCACAAGTAGAGCCTACTGAGAGATCAATTTGCCCAGATATGATCACCAAAGTCATTCCTAAAGCAATGATGCCTTTAATCGATGCCTGAAGCATCAATGTGGATAAATTGGAATAAGTTAAGAATTGTTCATTCACGATGGCCGCGATGGCGATTAATACGATAAAGGAAAATAAGTACGTATACTCTGAGTAGAATTTCTTAAATCTTAACATTGATTCTTTTTTTAACATCGTTTCTGTATTCATCTTACTCCCTCCATATTCGAGCCGGTAGCATAATACATTACCTCCACCTCTGTCAAATCTTCCCTCGTTAATTCAGCACTGATGTTACCTTTGTACATAACAAGACATCGATCCGCTACTTTATAAATTTCAGGAAACTCTGCACTAAAAACAATAATGCTCTTTCCTTTTTTGGCCAGTTCATGAATGATTTTGTATATTTCAAACTTCGCCCCCACATCAATTCCCTGGGTAGGATTATCTAAGATATACAAATCTGAGTCCATCTCCAACCAGCGGGCAATAATCACCTTCTGCTGATTCCCACCGCTAAGTGAAGTAATGTAATCATAGGGAGTTCCCACTCGAATGGATATTGCATCTTTATTGTGGTGAAATCGTTTCACTTCATCGTTCTTATTTACAAGAAGACCACTATTATTGACGAGGCCTGCAATTGATAGATTATCTAGGATATTCATGTCTTTAATGATGGAGCGTTCTTTCCGATTCCTAGGTACCATACCAACACCAGCCTTCATGACCTGCCGAATACTATTTAAGTTTAAGGGTTTGTTGTGAAAGAGAATTTGTCCACCCGTAGTGGCCCGTGCTCCAAATAGTGCCTCGGCAAGTTCCCCTCTTCCATCCCCGTGTAGTCCAGTTATCGCCAACACTTCCCCTTTTCTAACTTCGAAGCTAATATCGGAGAAGGCAGGTGTGCAGCCTAAATGCTGTACTTGAAGAATTACTTCTCCAAAGTTATTCTCATATTGCCTTTTTTCGTCCTTAATGCTTCTTCCCACCAAGAGCTCTGTGGCTTTTTTCTCATCAATATCAGCAAAATTACCGCTTTCTATTAACTTACCATCTCGCAATACCGTATATCGATCGCAGATTTCAAACAACTCAGGCATTTTATGGGATATATATATGATGCTTACCCCTTGTTCTTTGAGACCCTTCATAATCACAAACAAATTGTCTATTTCTTTGTTCGTCAACGCCGTTGTAGGTTCATCCATGATGATAAGCTTGGACTCAAATAATAATGCCTTTGCAATTTCAACCAACTGTTTTCTGGATGTATCTAGATTCTCAACTTTTTCTTGGGAGTCAATATCAATATTCATTCGCTTAATCACAGCATCTGATCTTCTAATCATTTCCTTTTTATCCAAAAGCCCATATTTGTTTTTTAACTCTTCTCCAAGGAAAAGATTCTCATATACCTTTAAATCATTGACCAAATTTAATTCCTGGTGTATAAATCGTATTCCTAGTTCATTTGACTTACGGGTTGTCATATTTTCCTGAATCATTCCATTTAGATAAATCTCACCCGATGTAGGCGGGAAGGTTCCAGCCAGTATATTCATTAATGTTGATTTGCCAGCACCGTTTTCACCTAGCAATCCGTGTATCTCTGAGCTGTTAACTTCTAGACAAACATCATCCAGAGCTTTTACCGCACCAAAATCTTTCGTAATGTTTTTCATTTGCAAGAACATGCTTCCACATCCTCTCTTCATTTTGATAAGCAATCTAAATTCACAATAGCTTTAAAAAGAGAGAACCGACCAGGAAAATCTCCTGGTCGACTACAATCCATTGACCATTATCGTTTATATTCCACTCTCATAACGGACTTTATAGATATCGGATTTGCGGAACTCTTGTTCATTGCTTAAATCTATTTCTAGTGTATCAATCAAATACAAGCCTGAAAGCTTCTCGCCGCCTAAAAGTTTAGCACCATATTCCACTGCATCTCGAACCATGGTTGGTGAAAATAAGTATGTTACTTGATCAATATTATTTTTTTCTTTATAAGGTTTGAAAGTATCTAAGTTCTCACGACGACCACCAACACCTGTTAATATACGAATGTCTAATTTTGCAGGTCCCTTGTAGTTTGTAATAGCGTCTAAAACACCAAGTACAACTTCATCATCGTGGGTAAAAACACCTTTTATGCTTTCTATTGTTTTTGCATCACTAGTTGTTAAGAATGTTTCCATCTGCTCTTGTGCCTTTGCTCGCTGCCAGTCAGTACTAAATTGTTGAACGACCTTTATTTTCTTATCTGCAGTCTCACTAAATCCATCAGAACGTTGCTGCGGTACTGTGGAGTTATCACCCTTGAATTCAAGTATGTTCACTTCGCCTTTTGCCAAATCTTCTGCAAAGTATTTGTTTAAGTATTTACCAGTTTCTTGACCTATGGTCACATTATCACCCATTACTTCGGCCGTTGGTTTGAAATTATTGATTAGACGATCATAGATAATTAGAGGTATACCAGCATCCATGACTTTTTGGGCACCTGATCTAAGCTCATCCCCATTATGTGGCCATAAAACAATACAATCAACCTTTTCATTAATCAGTGTATCTAGTTGGTTATTTTGTTCAGAGGATTCTGCTGATGTTAAAAATTTGTATTCAAATCCATTTTTTTCTGCTAGCTTCTTTGTAGCATCTTCAGCATGTTTGATACTCTCTCCTAAGAACCCGTGCGTAGCATTCGGCATAACTACCGCCAATACTTTGCTTTTTGGAGTATCTGTAACTGGGGTACTTTGTGAACATCCTGCCAACGTAAAAATCATGATTAACGTCAAGATCAAAGCCACTAATTTTTTCATAATCTCCCTCCACACTCTTAAGATTTATTTATTGATAGGGCCCTCGTACTGCCCTATAATACAAATGGATATGCTACCCTTCCCTACCGGGTGGATTCTCTTAAAATCAGTTCATGGGGTAAAACAATACCTTTGTTAACCACCTTCATGTCCCTGATTTTCTCTACAACAAGGTCTACGGAAACCGTTCCTAAATCGTATCTTGGCTGTGACACCGTAGAAATGGTAGGGTCATACACCCTTGTAATGGAAGCATTGTCAAAGCCTATGATTTCGATATCTTTTCCTACTGAAATACCTATACTTTTCAAATATTTAATCGCGCCGATTGCCAGTGTATCAGAAACTGTCAATATAGCTGTCGGTGGTTCAGAGAGATTCAACAACTCACGGCACATCTCCATTCCACCCTCAGGTTTGTAATTACTTTTAAAAATATATTTCGAATCAAAGGTGAGTCCTGCATCAACAATGGCGTCTTTATAGCCTTGTTCCCGAGCTCTTTCTGAGCTTTCATAAAATGAACCACTAATCATACCGATTCGTTTGTGTCCATGGGAAATAAAATACTTTGTTGCTGCATAGGCTGCCTTTTTATTATCAATCATTACATATGGCAATTGGGCTCCTTCGGTATACTCACAGCACTGGACAAATGGATATTTCATCACCAAGTTGTTTAATTCCTCAGCGCTTAATGTGGAAAATAGTGATATCACGCCATCTACCTGTTTCATCTCTAAAATCTTAAGATATTTTTTCTCCGTTTTTAACTCATGATGGGTTACGCTGACCAAAACACCATATCCTAATTCACTTGCTCTTTGTTCAATCCCCTTCAGAATTTTTGCGTAAAAAGGATTTGAAAGGGTTGGCAGCATCACCAGGATCATATCACTTTTTGATTTTCTTAGATTACGACCTGCGGTATTCGGCACATAATTTTCTTCTCTTATCGTCTGTAGAACCTTCATCCTGGATTTTTCTGCTACGCCAGGGTCCTCATTCACGACCCTTGATACTGTTGCTACGGAAACACCTGCAATCTTTGCAATATCTTTTATAGTTTTCATATGTACACACCTTATCTCTGCAAATGTAATCGTTTTCATTTTCATTATAAAATCTTCCCGAAATGTTGTCAATATGATTTTGAATATTTAGTAAACATTTTTCTTTAAAATTTACTAGCTTTTTCATAAAATATTCTTTTTTACAAGCTAACTGTTCTATCCTTGTATTTTCAATGCATTCATCATCAAAAACACTTTCTTCTTATTTTCTCGTTTTAAAAAAAATATAGAACTTAGCTAAATATTCTAAATTATTATGTATTT
>CALECF010000087.1 GCA_937948705.1 uncultured Anaerosolibacter sp.
CTTTTGCTTTTGCAAAGGCTCCATCAGACCAATGAAACCAATCCACAGGTTATATGCATGCTGTAACAGGTATGGAGACTTTTCCTTCGCCAATCTGTTCTCATGTTTATGCATATTTCCATTTGGCATATTATCACCCTCCCTTCCTATTTACTTCATTTTAGTATCTGAAAGTACCTCATGAACTATAAAATTTAGAAAGAGAGTGGACATATACATATGGTTTACAATCTCAAAGTTCTGCTAAGTATCTCTTTGTAATTCTAGCATTGAGCAATAACGTACTTTGTTTAGCCTTCATCATAATTTGTATATGCGTTAATTGCTATGCCCTGCTATTGTAAAGGGCTCAACATCATTAGCTGCCTACCCATGCCTCAATACAATTTCATCATATTTTGCTGAATAAATTCTGCAGCCAAACTTTGATTTTAAAAAGAAAAGGGAGCGTTGTAATTTCATTCCCGCTTATTAAATCCACCTTGGCTTTTGTATTGTCATATAATGTATAAATAATTTCTCCTACCTTTTGTCCTTTAACCACTGGATACTCAAGGTTATAGATATTATATACCTCGTCTTTTATTACATCGTCTTGTTTTGCGACAACAGTAAGCTTATTCCCTGTAATCACCCTTACCTTAAATCGCTCATCTTTATATAGATCAACATCAGATATATACTGACCTGCATCTATGATATTCTTTTTTATATACTCAGTAGCACCATATTTAAAGAGCTTTTTACTCTCTTTTGTTCGATCCCTATTGTTTCCAGCACCTAAGGTTATACCAATTAAACGCATATCTTCATAGTTTTTATCCTTTGCCTTTACCCCTTGGGTAAAAGCAAGGCAGTACCCTGCACTTCCCGTAAACCCTGTCTTTAAGCCATCTATGCCTTCAACCTCATGAAGAAGTTGATTGGTATTAAGACGCATATAGTTTTTATATTTGCTCTGAAATACTTTTTTACCGGTGACATCAAGGGTCTCATCTTTATAGTTTTCTAACAGATATTGGGCCAGAATTGCCAATTCCCTAGCAGTAGATACATTTTTATCGGCTAAAACACCATCTGACCCATAAACAGGCAATCCATGGGGATTTATGAAGTTGGTGCTTTTCATACCAATTTCTTTTGCTCTAGTATTCATTAAACCAATAAACTTTTCCTCTGATTTAGCAATATGCTCTGCGATCGCTACAGCTGCCCCATTACAGGATACTATCATTAGAGCATTCACTAACTCTTCTAAATCTAGTATTTCGCCCTTCAATAGCTTATAGGAAGAACCTCCCACTTTAGATGCTTCACTGCTTATTGTGATCTCATCATTCATTTCTACTGCGCCAGACTCCACAGCTTCTAAAGCCAACAAAAAAGTCATCATTTTGGTGAGACTAGCTGGTGAGACCTCTTTATCTGCATCTTGCTCATACATTACTTTGCCAGTCTCAGATTCTATTAAAATTGCAGCTTGTGTCCATATATAAATATCACTATTTGCACTAACAGGGGTTGCTACTTGATTCAATAGCAACAATACAATCATTAAACTGAATATTATTCTTCTCAAATCCTTTCTCCTTTCCCTACTATTTATTTATTTGATTCATCTGAAAGGGAACATCATAAAGTCCTCTATTCAAGTTTAACACCCTTTCCTTAAAATGTTAGTTTGAAAATTTTACCTTTTATATGTTATTGTTTTTTTGAACGCTTCATCGCACCACGGGACCCAATCCACTGTACTATAAGGGTGTTGAAGTAGAGATGGACTCTTCTTCAGTTTGATAAGTAACATTCATTATTAAATAATCAATGTTGCTGTAGTAAGTCTTGTGCTTTTTTTAATAATATGGTAATATATTGCACTACAAAATCAATTTAACAGTACACGCTCAGAAATTATTGCAAAATCAACACAGGGGGAATATTATGAGCAATGATATGACAAAAGGTAGTGTTTTTAAGACCTTACTCTACTTCACAATACCTCTTATTATAACGGGATTGTTGCAACAGGTATATTACATTGCTGACTCCATCATAGTAGGAAATCTAATTAGTGAAGGAGCCCTGGCAGCAGTCGGAGTTTCTGCTCCAGTTTTAAATATCTTCATCTTTACTGTTACAGGTTTGGTTTCTGGATATACCATTCTTATTTCTCAGTATTATGGAGGAAAGGAATACAATAAAATAACCAAACTATCGAGTACTTATCTTTTATTTATCATGATTTCTGCTCTCATAGCATCTACATTGGGCTTCCTTTTTAAAGAAAATATTTTGACTTTATTAAATACACCCGTAGAGATATTAAAACACTCCAGTGATTATTTGTCCATTGTCTTTATTGGTGTTCCTTTTATTGTTTTCTATAACATTTGTAGTTCTATGCTGCGGGGTATTGGAGACAGTAAAACCCCCTTATACGCTATTATACTCTCGTCGGTGGTTAATATATCTTTAGATTTAGTATTTATAAAATTGTTTTATTGGGGTATAAAAGGTGTTGCCGTTGCCACAGTTATTGCACAAATCACTTCATGCCTATTTTTACTTATTCATATTTATAAGGTCCATCCAATTATCATGAATATAGATAGTGTCCCCAAATATACCCTCATAGTTTAAAAACATCTTAACATATGTATAGAACATGAACGCCTTATAGTTGCCGCAGCTGTTAAAAAACTGATTTAAATTATTCGTATTTCCTGTTAGTAAATTAAGTCAAAATAATATATATACTAAAACTGTCCAAACTGAACTGCCCCCTGTCAAGTAGACAGGTGAAAAAATAAAATTATGCTACTAAGGTCTGATTCCGATATTCTGTCGGAGCCAGGCCTTTTAGTTTTTCCTGTAACCTTCTTGTATTGTAAAAACTGATATACTTATCGATCGCCTGGTGTAGTTCATCAAAATGATGAAACCTTCGCAGGTAATACATTTCAGATTTTATGATTCCCCAGAATCCTTCCATAGGTCCGTTATCAATACATCTACTGACACGGGACATACTCTGTATTGCTCCGATATCATCAAGTTTCCTTTTGAAGCTTTTATTGGTATACTGAAAACCTCTGTCACTGTGCAATAGGGGACTAGCGTTAGGATTAGCCTCGATTGCTTTATCAAAAGTTTCAAAGACAAGTAGATTGTTGTTTGAACGTCCAAGGACATAAGAAACAATACTATTATCATGTAAATCGAATATTGCGCTTAGATATGCTTTCGTTCCATTGATTAACTTAAACTCTGTTACATCAGTCAACCATTTTTGATTAGGCTTATCAGCATGAAATTCCCTGTTTAATATGTTCTCAGCAGTAATTTGTGGCGTACTTGGAATGTAGATCTTTTTCTTTCTACGGATAACAGACTTCATGTTAATAGATTTCATTAAACGATAAATACGTTTATGGTTATACTTCTTTTTAAGTATTCTGTTAATGTTCAGTTTCATTCTACGGTAACCGTAAATACCCTCAACTTCCGTATACAATTGAACAATTTCATCAAGAATCTTAGAATTTTCCTTATCCCGCTCACTTTCTGGACGATTTAACCACTTGTAGTAGGGGTAGTGGGAGCATCCGTGCATCTAGGGGCAAAGTAAATACCATATAATGTAAATGCCCCTGAAAGGATACAGGGGCATTACAGTTTAATTTAATATATCTTCGAGTGGTATTCTTTCATCCATATCAAGATTGAAATATCCATAAGGATTAATGTGTGAGTATATAAGTGGTGTGAGTGCTCTAAAATCTTCAGGAGTCATTAAGTCATACCACTTTTTTTGTGCCAATACTTGTTGGATCATGAGCGTGTTAATATAGACTAGGCAATTTTGTAATAAGTGTAGGCTCAATACCGCAATCTCTTGATCCTCAATTCTATTTGTAGATATTTCTCCACCTTTTCCATAGAAGATAAAGGAGTTAGCTGAGTTCCAGTTTTCAACCACATTAAGTCCTTCATGGATCTCCTGGCGTAATTCTTCTGAATGTAGGTACTCACAGAGAAATATTGTCTTTATTGCTTTCCCAAGTTCTGATAAGGCTTGATAGGTGGGATGCTTTAAGTTATTTCTAGTGAACCTTTTGAGTATGGCTTCTGTTTCTGCGGTACCTAATCTTAGAGCTGTGGCATACTTAACCATTTGGTCATATTGCTGCCGTATCAGATCCCAGTTTATTGGTCGAGATAAAATAGGTTGTAGACTGGGAAAAGCATCACTTATTCCAATGTCAGGGCGATATAATTTTTGCGTATTGATGGCTTTCAGTCTAGGCATAAGTTGAAAACCTAATAGATGGCAGAAAGCAAAGGCTACTTCACTTTGTCCATGGGAATCTACATAATTCTTTTCTATTTCCATATCCGTACAGTGTCTTAAAAGTCCTTCTATCATTGCTGATACTTCCGAAGATGAACATGATTTAAGTTGAGAATATATACAGGTAGAGTTTTTTGGCATACCAGTATCTAGCTTTGATAATGCATCGTACATAGCTTGTCTGATTGTACTAATGAATTCTTCAGGGTCTAACGGCTGCTTTAATGCCTTATAGTTATCTGCTCGATGTTCTTCAAAATCTGTTGGCAAATCTTCATCAGGATTCCTATATCTGTTTGCTCCAACAACCCATATTTCTTTACAGCGTAATTTATCCCTTAAAGATTGTAAGGATACTATTTCATAGTTGATTCGATTCACACGATCCTGACCTTTATCGTCCTTCTCTATGACAGCTTCCCTCATCATAGGACAACCACACCCTCAATAGGGATTTCGTATATATCGGAAAAATAATGGGTTCGTATGCCATAATACTTCTTGATGATATCTAAGGCTTTAATGATAGGCTGATGCACGTCATTATTGGAACGAAATTCAAGGGTATTCAATAGCGCTGGAACCATCCGACGATAGTGGCTGCCATAGGATGTCCTCATAACGGTGTATACCTTTTTGCGGTATGCGGAACCAGTATTCTTGAATTCCTTTACCAGGGTCCGCAGAGTGTTTTCACTGACAACAGGGAATAGCACCTGTTTAATAACCCCATCAAGATTACTGAGTGCTGCATCTGCCATTTGAAATAGGATATTGGTTTTACCATTCACACGTCTAAAATCATTAATCAGTTCCTTTTCAACCTTGCTTTCGGCTCTAACACTAATTCTATGAATGATTTGATTGAGAAATTCAATAAGGTTATCGGTAATTTCCCTAGATCGAATCCAAAAGAATGCTGCTAGAAGAGTATATCGTATGGGATCAGGATGCCGTTGCAGCTCAGGCAGTTTTTCTGATACTGCTCGCTGTCTGTATTTTTTCAACACCTTTTGTGGTACATTTGTAAAGAGATTGTCTGTCAATCCTAGCTGTTGAATAGTTCTTAGCTTTTGGGCTTCTTTAAAAACACTTTCAAGTCCGATTCGTCCTGGACCTGCCCGTAGATCACTAAAGGATAAATATGCATCATCGGTATTTAGATAGATTTCATCGAATTAAAATTCCACGCTAAGACAATAAATGATTGAAAAAGATTTATTGTTACAACTTTAAGCTTAATATATAGATTAAATATATAAAGAACAAGAAGCTTTCAGCGTAAAAGATTGATAATCTATTCTGCAATCTTCTTGTTCTTTATTATTATCCCTTTATTTATTGCAGTCTGTACCACTGAATGGCAACACTTCCCTGAAGGATTCTTGATTTCGCATTGTCCATTTTTCATTGCACCTGTTAATCTTATGATATCTTTCATATCTCTAGC
>CALECF010000088.1 GCA_937948705.1 uncultured Anaerosolibacter sp.
TAGTATAAATTATGATACAATATAAAAATTAATAATTGTTCGACACAAAATCAAAAGAAAGCATGGTGGGGTGATCCTATTGAAAGAAATGATGATTGGCAAAAATGAGGGAAACCAGCGAATTGATAAATTTTTAAAAAAATATTTTCCTAAGGCTTCTTTAGGATTTTTATATAAAATGTTACGCAAAAAGAATATTAAAGTGAATAATGGTAGGGTAGAGCCCCAATATATTTTAAAAGAAGGGGATCATATTCAATTGTATTTTAGCGAGGATACCCTTGCCAGTTTTCAGGAACAAAAGGAAATTCAGGAGGTTAATATAGACTTTCATATCGTGTATGAAGATCAAAATATTCTTCTTGTCAATAAACCTGCAGGATTATTGGTTCATGAAGATCTGAAAGAAAGTAAAAATACCTTAACCAATCAGGTGATCAAATATCTTTATGATAAAAAAGAATATGATCCAAGCATGGAAAAAACCTTTGTACCTGCAAGTATAAACCGTATTGACCGGAATACCAGCGGAATCGTAATTTTTGGCAAAAACTATGAGTCTATACAAAACTTAAATGAGATGATGCGGCATAAAGATTGTGTGAAAAAATATTATCAAACCATTGTCAAAGGTAAAGTGGAGGAATCCTCGGAACTATCTGGTTTTCTATGGAAGGATGAAAAAGCAAATCAGGTACGAATTGTGGATAGAAATAGGGAAGGGGCTAAAGAAATCCGTACAAAATTAAGACCCCTAAAAGACAATGGAGCATTTAGCATGCTGGAAGTAGAGATCATTACGGGAAGAAGTCATCAAATACGTTTGCATTTATCTTCTATTGGTTATCCCATCATAGGAGATGGCAAATATGGGGATCCCAATACGAACAGAAAGTTTCGCGAGAAATTTGGGTTAAACAGCCAGCTGCTTCATGCATATAAAGTTGTTTTCGAAAAGGCCGTAGGCAGTATGCAGTATCTTGAAGGAAAAAAATTTCTCTGTCCCCCATCGGAAATATTTCATAGAATAGAGAGAGATTTATTCTAAATAAAAAACAGGACAAGCCCGAAATCTTGTCCTGTTATAAATGTAATGGAGAATACTGGTTTATATAGGAACGATGCCCTCACCATTGTGTTGAATGGTAGATTTTCCAATCACTACTTTCGTTATTCGCATTTTGAAAGTGAAAAAACGGGAACTAACTCTCCGATGATATCCTTTCGATGATTATAAAGCTTAGGTTTCCAACGATGCTCTAGTTGCTTAAGCTCTTCTGGCGTAATGAATCCTAGTGAATTTAGAATGTCGATGATAACTGGATCGATAGCCCGATAGTTGCCATCGTCAATTTTAAGGCAGATCCCAATACCTCGATCTACGATTCCAACATTATATACAGCCTCAGCACCTAATTTGGCAACAATACGCCCTTTGGTTACCTGCATAAGTATGGTGTCAAGACGGTCTGTCCCTGCCACATAGAAGGGATGTTGAACCATGGCATTTAATATTTTTCGCAAAGCTTCTGCTCGTTTTTGGGAGAAATAATCTTCAGGTTTTGTGAGTCGAGCATAAGCTAAAGCCATTTGATCGATACCCATACCAAAAACAGGTACACCACAGCCATCAACTGCAATCTTTACTTCTTCTGGTAGCATATTGCAGCATGCTGCGATGACAGTATGCATCATTTGCTGTATTAGATGATCTGCAACGATATAATTTTCTGTAGGGATAGAAAGAAGATCCGCAAGGGCTAGCATTGCAGTATGCTTGCCAGAACAAGCATTATTAGCTGGAAGATAATCTTTGCCCTGCTGAAGCATTTTTGAGGCTGTTTCTCCATGCATTGGTACAGCGATGCCGCAATCTAGCTCTTCTTCTTTCCTATGAATTTTATCCAAAATGCTTCTTACTGCATCTACATGAGCCTCTTCGCCACCATGAGAAGAGGTCATCAGGGCTAATTCTTCCGATGAAATTTCATACTTTTCAATGCCGCCTGCTTCAACAAAGGGAATGGCTTGAAAAGGCTTTGCTGCAGAGCGCCAAAAGGTAAAACGATGGGGGTCGCCCACCCTATAGAGAAGCTTTCCGTTACTATCTATAATTGCCACATCGCCATAGTGGCGACTTTCCACATATCCACCCCTGGTAACCTGTACTAATAATTCAGACATGATATTCCCTCCCCTAATTTCTTTTTTGAAGAATTTTCCTTACTTACTATTATAAATGATTCTGTTTGAGAAGGAAAGACAAGGCTAAGGATGGAAGGTGATTGTAGAAAATGAGGATTAGTGGTAAAATAGTGAATAGTAAGTCTGAAAGAGGAGATGTTTAGATGAAGAAAGAGATTATGGAATGGATTAAAACAATTGGATTATCTGTAGTCATTGCTCTTGTAATTACTACTTTTATACGGCCAACTTTGGTCAAGGGTTATTCTATGTATCCTACACTAGATCAATATGATTACTTGATTATTAACAAGATTCCATATATGTTACATGCACCAGAGCGTGGAGATATCGTGGTGTTCAAATCTCATCTAAAAACCTTTGAGGGAAAAGAAAAGGATTTGATCAAAAGGGTTATTGGTCTTTCCGGTGATCATGTAGAAGTAATGGATGGGAAAGTATTTGTAAACGAAGAGCTACAACATGAGCCCTATACCAATAGCATATACACCCCAGGCGAGGTAGATACGGTGGTACCTGAAGGCATGATCTTTGTTATGGGAGATAACCGTGAAAATAGTATGGACAGCCGAGACGATCGTGTTGGACCCGTGGAAATCGAAACCGTTAGAGGAAAAGTATTGGTAAGGCTTTATCCTTTTACAAAAATTGGAAAGATATAATGGTGGCTCAGACAGAGATGTCTGAGTTTTTCTTCATTTTAATCGATTATTTTTCAAAAGAATTGTACATGATAAATAAAGATAAAGATGAAGGAGGGTTTTACTATGAAAGTTAGAGAATTAATGACAACTAACGTATCTTTTGTCAATCCCAACACACCCATTAGCCAGATCGCTAAACAGATGGAAGAATTAAATGTAGGGTGCATTCCTGTTTGTGATGAAGGAAAGCATGCCCTAGGAATCGTAACAGATCGAGATATTGTTATCCGTAGTGTATCAAATGGAAATACCGGCGCTAGTGCACAGGACGTAATGTCTGAAAATCTTGTTTATGCATCACCAGAAATGGATGCTCACGAAGCTGCTGATTTAATGGCTCGAAACCAGATTCGAAGACTACCGGTAGTGGATAACGGAAAATTAGTTGGGATATTAGCAATTGGAGATCTAGCGACACAAAATATATATGTAAATGAAGCTGGAGATGCTTTAAGTGATATTTCTAAGCCAAGCAGACCACAACAGTAGTTTGAGTGAAAGTTCTTGTAGAAATACAGGAACTTTCATTTTTTTCTAGAAATAAGTATTATGATAGGGTAAAGGGTATAAAATATTCTGGTTTCACATAATCTGATAGTAAAGCTGAGAAAGGGGACGATGAATGAATTATGAAAGATTCTAAAATTATAAAATTACAGATAGGAAATCAGAAAGAGATAGAAATATCTGAGGGAACTACTCTTTTAGAAGTAAGTAAGGAGATTGAAAAGGATCATCCTTCTATTATTGTGGCTGCGAAAGTCAATAACCGATTGAGAGAATTGGGTTATGCTTTACATAAAGACAGTGAATTGGAATTCTTAGATTTAACAAATTCTGATGGCAATCGAATCTATCAAAGGAGCTTAGCTTTTGTATTTATACGGGCTGCTATGGAAACTTTTTCAGACTGTAAAGTTACTGTGGAACATTCTTTGAGTAAGGGGCTCTATTGTGAGATCCACTACAAGAGACCAATCGTTGAAGAGGATGTACTAAAGATAGAATCCAGAATGCATGAAATCATTGAGGAAGATGTGCCCTTTATTAAGGATAGTGTCCCCATAGAGGATGCAAAAAGAATTTTTCATGAACTGGGATTTGATGCAAAAACAAAACTATTAGACTATAGAGAAAAGCCAGAAATTAATATTTACAGTTGTGGATGGTTGAAGGACTATTTTTATGGATATATGGTACCGAGCACAGGGTTTCTAAAAACCTTTAAACTAAAATATTATGATCCTGGTGTAATTATTCAATATCCTGAAAAAAGTAATCCTACCCAAATACCTGAGTTCCAGGAGCAA
>CALECF010000089.1 GCA_937948705.1 uncultured Anaerosolibacter sp.
TGCAATAGGTATATAGATCTCCTCATCGTAGAGGAATGGTTCTTGTTCCATATGTATAGCCTTCTGGTTTACTTCCACCTTTATGTCATTAAACCAACCTGTGAGACTGCGGCCTATCAAAGGAGCAGTGGAGGAAGTCTGTTCTACAGCCTTTGGAATTTCTGGCTGATTTGGACGTTTAACGTCCAGGATATGTACCTTGCCCTCCTCAAATCGGAAGTTGAGCACTTCCCTACCGGAGTCCCAATCGATGATCTTGCCGTAGACATATTTTTCTCCTTGGAGCTTCTCGACTTCTTTCTTCACCTGATTGAGGTAATCGGTGATTTTGGAGGTACCCCAGTCATAGTAGCGATCATCCTCAAAGGATATGGTTAAATCAACGGCTTTGCTGTCCATAGCTGCCTCATAACTGAAACGTACATTGCTGTAATATCGTACCTTGTCATATAGGGCGTCCTTTAATTTCTTTGCATCACTTGTATTGGAAGAGCTTGTCTGGGTGGTTTTGAAATCAAAGGTCATACCGCTGGACTTTGTTTCAAAATCCAAATAGGTTGTATAGCCGGAAGAACGGTTATCTCGGAGGTAACCCTCTAACCGTGCATCCTCATCGTAAAGGTCTCGGACCGCATGGAGCATATCTTCTAGCCAGCCTTCAATGGCATGGCGTTTGAGCTTTTCAAAATCACTTCGATCTCCATAGGGAAAGGTTATATATAAACGATAATAATCTCCGCTATATTCTCTTAGATTGATGGTCATAGAAATATCTTCCAAGTTGCCAAAACGATCCCGAAGATAGGACTGCATTTCCGATACAGAAGTAATTTTTCGGTAAGGGATACGGTTTTTCTCCAGAAGACCTAATTGCTTTTCATAGTTCTGTACTTGTAGATTCAATGCATTAATCTGGTAGTCGCGCTGTACTAAGATGGAAGCATTGGTCTCTGATTGGCTAGGTGTTGTATTACCCGGTGTAGTAATTTTCAGTTTTTTAGTCTTTTGATCATAATCTGTTTTTAAAGATAGAGCCTTGCTAAAAGTCTTCATAGGTACATATAAGTTCTGCTGATAAAAAAATGGCTCCTTTTCCAGCTTCAATTGCTGTCCATCTACTTCCAGCTTGATACTGCCAAATTCGGCAGTCATATTGCGGCTGTAGCTTTGGGCAAAGGTAGCAGGGGAAAAGGACAAAAAAAGCAATAAAATCGACAAAAAAATTGAAAGGAACTTCTTGTTCATGATGGATAACCCCCTTTGATGGCTGCGTCATACCCTGCAGTCTGGTTTTGCTGTATTTTACATCTATAAAGTATATCGTAAAAAACTACCAAAAACCATAGAGTAAAAGGCAGAGAATTTCACATTTTTTTCTCCTATGCCAAATTTCTACAATCAGCAGTCAACAGAAATGACAAATATTTCGTTTTATTTACAAAAACCGAAAAGGAAAGCATCTAATACAGCGCTGTGCTATAATGAAGGTACAATTTTCCAAAAAATTCTACTGAATGATTGAGGGAATGATGACGATAGATTTAATATGACAAGATATGGAGAGGAGCATAGGGACATATGAAGAAACGTTTTGCCATTTCACTTGTGATTGTAATGTTTTTAAATATTTTATTCGGTAGTTTTATGATTCAAGATGTTTATGCGGATACAGCACCGACCATTAATAAAATTACCATTAAAGAAGAGGTTGAGGTAGTCGGTGGGGTAAAGACCACAAAATATCAAGTAATCTTCAACGGATACCCGATGACCAATATTGATGCTATCCATGTAGTTCAGGGCGGTGCCATTAAGAAGACTCTTCCAAAGGAAGAATTTTCACAGATTAACAGTGCGAACATAGCCTACATTCCTCAGGGGGCAGGGCAGAGCATCCAGAGTATTTTTGGTGCTACGGGACAAATCTATTTTAGCGTAGTAAGAAATGGGCAAACTTATCCTGCAGATCTCTCCAATCCCTTTGATTTGCCAAATGATAACTTTATGAAAATAGATACAATCAGCGGTCTTAGTCCTGCCTCATGGCCGGTAACCGTCATCAAGGGAACGCCTTTTACCATAGAAGGATCTCATTTTAGTAAAGAGGCTTATCGCTTGGGGATTACTACGGGAGATTCCGTAACCACTGAGGTTGGATATGATGTGGTAGGTGGTAGCAGTACCCAAATTCAAGTGGGAACCGATACCATCAATATAGCAGCGGGAAGCAATCAAAACTTTGTTTTTGAAAGATCCAGTGGAAGCAATGTGGAGATCCGATATATCATAAAAAAAGCAATTAGCGTGGCCAATCCTTTAAATCTCGGGAATGTGTCCGTATCTCCCCTTCAAGGAACAGAGGGTACCCTCGTAAGGATTCGTGCAGAAAATCATGTACCATTACTGGATATTGGAACAAAAATATTTATTGGAGGCGTGGAAGCCAAACGAAATATCAGTGAATTCAGTGATGGCACCTTTAGTTACATAGAAGGGGGTCTACCTAAAAAAGGGTTAGAGGTTGTAGTACCGAAACTAGCAACGGCTGGGGAAAAACCGATCCTATTCAAAAACTTTGACAATGACACCTATGCCTATCCCCAAAACTTTAATTATGTGTTTACAGCAGGCTCGGTACTACAGATTATAGATACAGATATAAACAAAGCCTTTACCAACAAAGAAGAAAATGTTCCCAATATTCGAATTAGAAATGCCGTGTCGGTGAACAACATACCAGATAAAGGAACCATGGGAACGCCAGAAGTAGGCACCTCAGCGAATTTGAATTTCTTTAAGGATTTAGATCCAAAATCCTACTACATAAAATATCCATTAACAGACGGTAAATTTATCGAAAGAAAAATCACCCTATCCATCGGCTTGAAGGCCAGTATCACCAATGTACCCCTATCCTGGGACGGTCAGGACATCACGGCGATCTCTGCAATGACGGATAAGGTCAGTCAATCCGGGGATTATATCATCACCGCCAGAACGGAAACCGTACGCTATTCCTTTGAGGGCAGTGTGGTTACAGAATTAAACTATGTGGTAGAGGAGGCACCCTTCGGAAGCCAAACCAAGGTAACCTTCAAGTTTGAGCCAGACTTATATACCCCTGCCATTACCAAAATAACACCAACCAAAGGACCCCATGATCAATACATAACTGCC